>JBATUU010000051.1:0-1878 GCA_049671385.1 Ornithinimicrobium sp.
GAACGGGTGAGCATCTGCGGCGATCTGGGCTGCCGTGTCATAGCGGTTCGGCCCTGCTACCCGTTGCACGGCCGTCGCCTCGTCCTCGTACTGCCGCACCAGCGACCTGAACTCCCCGAAGCGTGCATAGAAACGTGCTCCGGGGCAAGAGGTCCCATTGACATCCCGGTGGCCATGCACCTTGGGCAGATCACGGGTCCACCCCTCGTAGGTGTTCTCGTGCAGGAACGTGCCCGTCGAGGAGTTCCCGTGCGCTCCGAGCTTCCAGGCGGTGACCCTGGCCACGGTGTCGAAGGCAGCGCGGGGGACGTTCGTCGAGGAGTAGTCACCGAGCAGTGAGACCCCTGCCGTGGTGCGATTCATGCCCAGCGCGTGGGCGGTGCGCAGCGCTGCTTCGGGGCCTCCACGACGACCCTCCCAGGCCCGGCCATACTTGTCGACGAAGACGTTGTAACCGACGTCGCCCCAGTCTCTGGTGACCGCGTGATAGCGGTAAATGCCACGTAGGATCGCTGGCACCTGATCGGCGGTGTAGGAGTTTGAGCCAGCCGTATGGTGAATGGTCACCCCGGCCTGAGAGTCGATGTGGTTGGGGCTCCATTTGCGTACCGCCTCATCGGCTCCCCACTGTGCACGTGTGGCGATAGCCAAGCCTGTCGTGCCGGTCGATCGTAGGGCTTCACCCGCGATCTCGGCTTGCCCGGCACGTTGTGAGGTCAGGCCTGAGGATTGAATCGGCGCCCCGTCGGCAGCGAAGGCCAAGGCCGGGTCGGTGTCGGCGCGTTGGGTCTCTTCGTTCCAGGTGGTGACCTTCGGGTCGCCGAGGAGTTCGATGTCACGAGCGTCCAGCTCCAGTTGCACCTCGACGACCCCCACGATCAGGTCACCCTCGGTGCCGGTCGACGCCTCCGTCTCGTTGGCGGCCAAGTCGCGCCAATCTCCCCAGGCCCCGCCTAGGACGCGAGTGCGCATCCGAGGAGTTGGCACCGCATCGGAGTGCCCGTGGGTGTCGGCGCCGTCTTCGTGTTCGCTCTCGTCCATCTCGCCTTGGTCCCAAGTCAACCCGATGATGTTGACGCCGGGCTGCGTCTGCAGGTTCGCTTTCCATACCGCGGAAGAGTCCTGCTGATCCAGTGTGACTTCGGCGACGCGCGAGGAGGACGGCGTGGACTTCTCATCACCATCAGCATCCACGGCTATGGCTGGTGCATTGGAACTGAATATGAATGAAATAAGGACGAGTGAGGTCGTGAAGGCATGACGAAATGACACGGGGGGCTCCTAGGGGTTTGTCGCAGTGTGCCGCGAGAATGCCGATCTGCGAAATTCTTAGTCGCTCAGACCGGCCCTTAGGGACTATTTCCTGGACCGTGACTATGAAGCAACCAAAGATGCGGGATAAGACGTGTCAAGAAAAGTCATATTCAGGTCAAGATCGATGCTTGGGTGGGCCCGCTAAGAGGTAGGCAACAGCGCTGAAGTGTGAGCGTGGACCCTCTAGGTCATATCTTCGCAAAGAATGGCTTTGTGAAGGCATGTGGTCACGAAGACCGACGCAGCCACGCAGACGCAGCCGAGGTCATGGACGCAGTTCAGGGGGTGCGGGCACCACCCAGGTGCCGGGAAGCCCTGGTCGCACCAGAACCGGCGTGCCGGGGATGAACCCGGAGTTGTCCTCGTGTGCATCGATCTCCGCCTCGACCGTGCTACCGACGATGTTGCCCCCCGCGGGGCCGCCGTCCACCGAGCGGCTGGGCCCAGTCGCTGCGTCGGCGCAGAGCTGGATGGACAGTCGTCGCCGCACTCCGGCGGCCCGCACGTCTACGACCTGACCAGCGAGGGCTCCGGGCTGTCGATGACCCCCGGAACCCCTGAGGC
>JBATUU010000052.1:0-17846 GCA_049671385.1 Ornithinimicrobium sp.
GCAACAGGCTGGCCCACGTGCAAACCCAGTGGGGAAGCCGGTCCCACCGCCGCCACCTCACCGATCAGCATCCCGCCGGAGCCGGGAACTGGATTCTGCATCTTGCCGCGCTCGTTGATGATGCTCAGTACCTCGGCGCGCACCTGGTCGCCGTCGACACGCGTGGACGGGTCGCTGCCCTCATCGGATGAGCTCGTATGCGCACCGACGAGTTGGCGATAGGAGGCCGCATCCAGGTGCAAGGTCGACACGTCGATGAGCACCTCGTCATCGCTGAGTAGCTCAGGTGTGGCGTCCAAGCGCCAGGCCTGCTGCGGCAGGACGTGGGCAGGGTCATCGCGCACTCGATGCACACCAAACGGTGATCCGCTGGGCATGGGCGTCCTTTCGATTCCTCAATTCACAACAAAACATCCGGCATGTCTTCCACTTAGCAGGAGATTATCCGTAGCATGGCAGGCATGACAGCAAATATCGAGCAACCCTACCTCTAC
Source organism: Ornithinimicrobium sp. (assembly GCA_049671385.1). Lineage (GTDB taxonomy): Bacteria > Actinomycetota > Actinomycetes > Actinomycetales > Dermatophilaceae > Ornithinicoccus. The sequence goes on from JBATUU010000052.1 coordinate 495, forward strand.
CAGCAGCGCCTGTTGGTGGAGCCGGACTGGACTCGATTCCCTGGGTGGGCTCAGGTCTCAAGCACGCAATGGCGTGACGTGCAGTGGCAACGGTCGCATTGCATCAAGAACGTCAAGCAGCTGCGAGACCTGATGGGGGCCTTGCTCGACGATGCGTTCTATGAGGACCTGGAGCGAGACCAGCGCGAACGGGCAACGATGTCGATGCTGTTGCCGCCGCAGATGCTCAACACGATGGTCAGTGAGATGACGTGGCAGAGCCATGGTGACGCGGGGCGGATGCCCTCTCCAGGTGCCGACTTCACTCGCGCCTTCTACGCCGACCCGATTCGGCGGTACATGCTGCCGGTCTTCACCGACCGCCGCACCGACTGGCCCTCACATCCGAACGCCACCCGCGACTCATTGCACGAGCACGATATGTGGGCCACCGAGGGACTCACCCACCGCTACCCCACCAAAGTGCTCGCCGAGTTGCTGCCGACCTGCCCGCAGTACTGCGGCCACTGCACCCGGATGGACCTCGTCGGCAACTCGACCCCGACGGTCATCAAACTCAAGCTTGCAGGCAAGCCGATGGATCGCCAAGAGGCCATGCTCGATTACATCCGTCGCACGCCCACAGTGCGCGATGTGGTGGTTTCGGGCGGCGATGTGGCCAACATGCCGTGGAAGAACCTCGAGGCGTTCCTCGACAAGGTGCTCGACATCGACACCATTCGCGACATCCGCTTGGCCACGAAGGCGTTGATGGGTCTGCCGCAGCACTGGCTCGCCCCCGACACAGTTGAGGGTGTCGCGCGGGTTGCACGACGCGCTCGGAGTCGGGGGGTCGGATTGGCGATCCACACCCACGTCAACAGCGCCGCGTCCGTGACTCCGCTGGTCGCCGAGGCGACGCACGCCATGCTGGATGCGGGGGTGCGCGACGTGCGGAACCAGGGGGTGTTGATGCGAGGGGTGAACGACAGCAGCAAAGACCTGTTGGACCTGTGCTTCGCGCTCAGCGATGGGGCATCCATCACGCCGTACTACTTCTACATGTGCGACATGATCCCGTATGCCGAGCACTGGCGAGTGTCGCTGGCGCAGGCTCAGCATCTGCAGCACTCGATCATGGGCTACCTGCCTGGCTTCGCGACGCCGCGCATTGTGTGCGACGTTCCGTTCGTCGGCAAGCGCTGGGTGCATCAGGTGGACGAGTACGACACCGAGCGCGGCATATCGTATTGGCGGAAGAACTATCGGACGTCGATCGAGGCTGAAGACGTCGACGTCACCAGCGCCGAGTATGCGTATTTCGACCCGATTGACACATTGCCGGTTGCGGGACAAGAGTGGTGGCGCGCCTACGCCGATGTTGAGAAGAGCGACGATCGAGCCTTCGTCGCAGCGCAGGCCTCGCGAGAGGCGTCTATCAGCCAACTGGCCTGAGGGGTGAGGCTGCTCCGCGGCTCCAGGGTGAATCTGCGTGGCAGTTGTGGATCCGCTAGCGCCGGCTTCACGTCAGGAGTCAACGCATGTTCGAGCCTCGGCCACCGCTTCCACCTTTCGACGAAGAAGCGGCATGGAAGAGGGTGAGGGCCCCGATGCGAACGGTTAGTGGTGGCGCTTCTACGGGAACGAGAACTGGGAGTTCGATGATCAGGGCTACATGCGTCGTCGCGAAGCCTGCGTCAATGACGTGGCGATCGATGAGTCCGAGCGAAGGATCGTTGCTGCTCGCGAGGCTGATGACACCGACGGCATACCTCTGCGGTGATCGGCCCGTCCGTCACGTCTGCGCTGAGATGGGTGTGCTCTAGCAGTGGGTAAGAAGCGGTTAACCAGCGGCACTCCGGCACTTCACGTCTTGCAAGCGGCCGGCGTCTCCTTTGAAGTGCGCGCCTATGACCACGACCCCGACGCGCCCTCATACGGCATCGAAGCAGCCGAAGCCTTGGGTGTGGCGCAGGACCGAGTCTTCAAGACCCTGGTCGCCCGCATTGATCCAGGCGACCTGGTGGTAGCCATTGTTCCGGTCAGCTCGATGCTTGACCTCAAAGCCCTGGCGTCGGCGTGTGGGGCGAAGAAAGCCGAGATCGCCGACCCTCAGGTGGCACAGCGCAGCACCGGGTATGTGATTGGCGGGATCAGTCCGATCGGTCAACGCAAGGCACTGCCCACCGTGCTGGATGAGTCAGCTGACTCGTGTGCGGCGATCCTCGTCTCTGGGGGACGGCGCGGCCTGGATATCGAGCTCTCCCCCATCGACCTCCTGTCGGTCACCGGCGGCAGGTATGCAGCCATCTCGCGCGGGCGTTGATCTCGACTCGGGCAGACGTGGGCTATAACTCTGTCATTGTCTCCGGCAGCAATGCTGCCCGGCCCTCCCAGGGGGTCGACAGCACCACCGTGGTGTTGGTGCTGCATTGTCCTTGGGACCGGATGCGGGCCAGCAACTCCTCGAGATCCTGAGGCCGGCCCACCCGAATGAGCAGAACGTAGTTCTCGTCGCCCGCCACAGACCAACAGGCAGCAATCTGGGGCATGTCGGCAAGTCGGTCCGGGATGTCGTCTGGCGCGGAGGCATCAAACGGCGCGACTGAGATCAGAGCCGTCAGCGGCAATCCCACCGCGGCGTGATCGATGGTTGCGCGATAGCCACTGATGATTCCGGCCTTCTCGAGGCGCTTGACCCGCTGATGCACTGCTGAGGTCGACAGACCAACCGCTTTGCCGAGATCGGTGAAACTCATCCGGGCGTCCTCGGCCAGCAGGGTCACAATGTGGCGGTCCAACGACTCCATAAAGCCCTAGCCTAGTGATGCATGAGCACCTCGCCGACGAAAGCCACGAGTCAACGGCTCCTCCTGTTGGATACGGCCTCGCTGTACTTTCGGGCCTTCTATGGGGTCAAAGAGCCGCAGCCAGGACCGGACGGCACACCCACCAACGCTGTCCGCGGACTGATGGACATGATCGCAACACTGATCAATCGGTTCGAGCCCACGCACCTCGTGGCGTGTTGGGACAACGATTGGCGACCCGCGTTTCGAGTCCAAGCCATTCCCACCTACAAGGCCCACCGCCTCGTGGAGGGCACGGAGGACAAGGAGGAGGGACCCGATGAACTTGGGGTGCAAGTGCCCATTCTGCGTCGAGTCATGGAGTCCATCGGGCTACCGGTGCTGGGTGCCGATGGCTTCGAGGCCGATGACGTGATCGGCACGCTGACGCAGCTGCACTTCTCACGGATGCCGGTGGACATCGTGACAGGTGACCGGGACCTGTTTCAGCTGATCGATGACGAGGCCGGGGTGAGCGTGGTCTACACGGCGCGTGGTGGTGTGCGCAACGCTGAAGTGCTCACCCAGGCCGATCTCCAGGAGCGGTACGGTGTGCCAACCGGTGAGGCCTACGCGGACATGGCCGCTCTGCGTGGCGACACCAGCGACGGGCTGCCGGGCGTCAAGGGCATTGGAGACAAGACCGCTGCTCAGCTGATCACTACCTACGGGTCGCTGAAGGGTGTGCGGGAGGCAATCAGAGACGGTGACCCAGCACTCAAAGGCGCCAAGCGGGCCAACCTCGAAGCGGCCAGCAACTACCTCGACGTAGCGCCGCTGGTCGTGCGCGTGGCCCACGATATTCCGCTACCGGATAGACCGTTGACCTTGCCGCGGGAGATCGCCGACCCCGAGACGTTGGGAAATGACATCGAGGCCTACGGCATCGGTAATTCGGTGGGGCGTCTGCTGAAGGCCCTGTCGCTGAACCCCTGATCGGTGCGCCATATGAAGGTTCATCGTGTCTGTGGTCCCGGCGGTGGAGCCGGGGCTGGGACTGGGTGGTTAGGTGTGCCAGGTGGTGCCGGTCTCGGTTGTGGTGGCGGTGAGGTCGAGCTCGTGGACGCGGGTGTGGTGTCGCCCGCAGAGCAGGGTGAGGTTATTGAGGTCGGTCGGACCACCTCGTGACCACCAGGACAGGTGATGTGCATCGCACCAGGTTGCTGGGGTGGTGCACCCTGGGAAGGTGCAGTGTCTGTCGCGTAGCCAGAGCCGTTTGATCTGGCCGGGTGTTGCCAGCCGAACGGATCTGCCATGGTCGATGACTTCACTCTCAGAACCCAGCACGGTGGGGATCAGCTCGGCTGAGCATGCGAGCAGGCGTACCTGGGTGGGCGACAGGGTGTCGCCGGTGAACGTGCGACCGCATCCAATGAGTTGATCGCGCAGGGTGTCGTAGGTCATGGTCACGAAGATTTTGGCTTTGCTGGTGGTGGGGGTCCCTTCAGGGCTGGTCATACCCCGGCCTAGGACGGTCATCAGCGCGTCGTATCGGCGTTGTTTCGCGGGCCGGGTCTCGTCGCCGGTTTCCTCACCGGGTGCGGGCGCTGCCAGGGGGCTGCTGAGGATGGCTCGGATCGTTGCTGCACCGGGCGGGTCACAGGTCAGGATGAACCGAGTCAACATCCCACCCGCTAAGGACGACTCGTGCACCTCACGACATGCAGTGGCTGCTTGCTGGGCGGCGGCTTTGTCTTTGTCCGATAGGGCGCATTCCAACAAGTGATCCGTCGCAGTCTTCAGGGCCTTGTCCGTGAAGTCCGGGGCAGAGACCACGGGCAGGAGGATGTCGATGCTGCCGTCGTAGGCCTGCGCGGTGCACGCGGGCGCGATCCGGTCCAGGGCGCGGACCATTTTCGCCACCCGCCGTAGCGGCACACCACCAGCACGCACAAGGTCGCCGATGCGTGCGTGGCGTGGGTCGGTGATTGCCTCGGCGATAGTGACCAGGTCGTCGACCTCTGACCGGGGCAGCCACGGGCAGCGGACCCCGAGCCAGTCCCGCACGCTGAGCCCCACCAGGTAATGCAGTCCACGTTCGATGACCTCACCGACCAGGGCCACCAGGATCGGCTCAGCCAACGCCCGCAGCGACACCACGCCCTGCAAGGACGCGACCAGGTCATCGTGCTGGATCAACCCCGGTTCACTGATCGTCTCCTTCGCGAGGCCCAACTCCACGCCCGCCCCCGCCACCGCACCGCGCAACACACCACCACGCGTCTCGAACCTGCCCGCAGGAGAACCACCGGCGCCACCACGAGAGCTATGGGCGCCAGCCCCCACCTCGTCCGTACACCCATCGGGCTCACTGGCAGCACCGGCGAATGCGGTCGATTTGAAGATGTGTCTACTCTAAACCGAGGCACCGACACGGGTCGGACTTGTCCACAAGCTGGCAGCCGTCCGGCCGCATATGCGTAACTGCAGCGGGCTTCGTTGCTGCGTCATCTCCACGATCGAGCCCACGCGCAGTCTTTGGGCGGGGCTCGCAGACGCAGCGCTGGGCGCAATCAGTCGAGGCGGTCCGCAGCAACGACGCCGCGCAACATACCCACACTGGCTCGCGACGCCATATCGGAGACGCGGGAGTCCTCAGCGCGCGCGGCCGCAACGCGGATCTGCCCCAGCAGATCCACCACTTGTCGACAGCGCCGGACAAAGTCACCAGCGGATAGATCGCTGCCCCGCAATACCTGCTCCAAACCCTGACCGCTGGCCCAGCGATACACCATGACCGCGATCCCGGCGTCCAACGCTCGATCACTAGGCAGTCGGTGGGTGGCTTCCTTGGCCTGCACGTGCGTCCAGATAGCAAGCATCTCGTAGAAGGCCTCAGTGCTCTCCACATTGGGCAGGTTGGCTTCTGAGGTTTCCTCGGTGCGCGGCTCGTGAATCAGCGTCGACACGATGCCAGCCAGCGACGGCCCATCCAGTCGCAACCACGTACCGGCGCGAAGGCACTCTGCCGCAACGAGGTCATGCACCGCGTAGATCTTGCGCAGTTGCTGCCCCTGATCGGTGATCTGACGACCGTCTGGGCTGAGATAGCCCAGCTCCGCCAAGAGGTCGCAAATCCGCTCGAACGTACGAGCGACCGTGTTCGTGCGGGACCCAATGCGACGCTGCAGATCATCGCTGTCTCGTCGCAACGACCACCAACGCTGGGACCACCGGGCATGATCCTCACGGTCCGGGCAGCCATGGCACGGGTGACGTTTCAGGGCGACTTTGAGCCGCGCAATCTCTGCGGACGTGGCCTCATCACCCTCGACCTCTACCTGAGATCGAGCCTTGGCGCGTTGTGCTGCGTCAGTCGGCACCTGAGCACGCAGCGTTGCCGCCAGATCACGGCGCGCCGCCGCATTCCGCGGATTGAACGTCTTCGGCACCCGCACAGTAGCCAGCACCTGCAATGGTTCCTCCAACTCGGCAACCCCGATACGTCGGACCTGCCCATCGGAGGTCAACACCGACGGCTCCGGTGCAAAATTCTGCTTCTTCGGGCTGCGCAGGACGACAGCGAGCCCTCGACGGCGTCCGCTGGATAGGTGCACGACCTCTCCGGGCTTGAGTCCCTGCAGCGAGGACGCGATGGCTGAGCGTCGCCCAGCACTGCGTCGACGGGAGGCCGCCTTCTCGGCCTGCGAGATGTCGTGGCGGATCCGGGCGTACTCCGCGAAGTCACCACGGTCGCACTCCATTGCCTCGGCATACCCTGACAGTGCCTCGGCGTTCTTGCGCATCTGGGTGCTGAGCCCCACAACGCCCCGGTCGGCCTGAAATTGAGCAAAGGAAGCCTGCAGCAGCTCGTGGGCGTGATCGCGACCGAATCGCGCGACGAGGTTGACGGCCATGTTGTAACTCGGGCGAAAACTCGAGCGCAATGGATATGTGCGGGTCGAGGCAAGCCCGGCGACATCCACGGGGTCCATCCCGCGCCGATGCAACACCACCGCGTGCCCCTCGACGTCGATCCCGCGGCGCCCCGCACGCCCGGTCAACTGGGTGTACTCCGAAGGCGTGATCGGCGCGTGTTGCTCCCCGTTGAACTTGACCAACTTCTCCAGCACCACGGTGCGCGCTGGCATATTGATGCCCAGCGCCAACGTCTCGGTGGCAAACACTGCCCGGACGAGGCCAGCAGTGAACAGCTCCTCAACGATCTCGCGGAACAGGGGCAGCATGCCGGCGTGGTGGGCTGCGAAACCGCGACTCAAGCCTTCGACGAAATCCGCGTAGCCCAGCACTGCCAAATCGCTCTGACTCAACCCGGCTGCCCGCTCGGCTGCACGGTGCCGGATGTGCGTGCTCACGTCCTGAGGCACCAGACGGGTGCCTCGCGACAGGAGCTGAGTCACCGCGCCATCACACCCGGCGCGACTGAAGATGAAGGTAATGGCAGGCAGCAGTCCGTCCCGGTCCAGCGCCTCGACCACATCGGCTCGCGATGCGCCGTGCGCCGGTGGCCGCCCGTGACGCACCGGCCCCTCCGCTGTGCTCCGCGAGTATGCCGACTCATCCCCACTGGAGTCGCGCCTGCGATCGCGTCCCGAACCACCGCGCGCCTTGCCACCTCTGCCCCGCGGCCCACCGGCATCCGTGCGTCGCCACCCGGCCGCCCTTTCGACCGTCGTGATGCGCTGGACAAGATCAGGATTGACTCTCGTCATTCCGTGTTCTTGACCGGGCAGGCTCCCAGGAGTCTGAACGAACACGTCGAACAGGTCCGTCCCCACCATCATGTGCTGCCACAGCGGCACTGGACGGTGTTCACTGACAATGACCTCGGTATTGCCGCGCACCTCGCGCAACCAGTCGCCGAACTCCTCGGCATTGCTCACCGTGGCCGACAGGGAGACCACCTGGACGCTCTCGGCCAGGTGGATGATGACTTCCTCCCACACGGCGCCACGGAAACGGTCGGCCAGATAGTGCACCTCATCCATCACCACGAAGCCCAAACCGGACAGGGTGCTGGACCCCGAATACATCATGTTGCGCAACACCTCGGTGGTCATCACCACCACCGGAGCCTCGCCATTGATCGAGGAGTCACCGGTCAGCAGGCCCACCTGGTCGGCGCCATGACGCGCGACGAGGTCGTGGAACTTCTGGTTGCTGAGCGCCTTGATAGGCGTCGTGTAGAAGGCCTTGCGACCGGTGCGCAATGCGAGATCCACAGCGAACTCGCCCACAATCGTTTTGCCCGCCCCGGTGGGCGCGGCCACCAAGACTCCAGACCCAGCAGCAACAGCGTCAATCGACTGGATCTGGAACTCGTCCAACTCGAAGTCGAGCGAGGCTGCGAACTCTCCAGCAGGTGAGCGTTGCCGGCGACCGCGCTCTTTGGCTGCCGCAAATCGCTGCGCGGGAGTTAACGCAACCTCAGACATACCAGTCAGGCTACGTCAGCACAGCCATCTGCTCAGCCCGGTGTCGGCTTGTCGCTCAGCGGGTGACCTGTGGCGGACCCGAACTCATCCCGCGCTAGATGGGCACCACGACGTCAAGGGCCGCAGGGGCGACCTGACAGGTGATCGGCAACGGTCCGATCGGGTCTCCGTCACCATAGGTCAGCAGCTCCGGCCCCTGGATCCGCACCGACTGGCACTGCACCATCCGCACCGCCGGGTGTTGTGCATGGGTGCCGGCATAGACCTGTCGCAGCAAGCGCGAGGCTGCGAGCGGCCCCACCGTGTCGATGATGACGACGTCAAGCAGCCCATCGCTCGGGTCCGCCGCGGGTGCAATGCGCATCCCACCACCGAAGATGGGCAGATTGCACACCGTCAGCACCAGTGCCGAGCAGTCCAACACCTCTCCGTCGATCGTTAGCCGGTAGTCAACAGCGCGCAGTCGTGGGATCTCGGCTGCTGTTGCCACGGCATACCGGGCGGCGCCGAGGATGGAAGGCACGCGCTCGGAGCGTGCAGCGATGCGGGCATCCAGCGCCGCCGGTAGAGAGCCCACGATGTAGGTGGGCACCGCGGCGGCTGAGTCAGTGCGCGCGGTGATCAGGTCGACGCTGCGGCGGTGACCCGTCGCAGCAACGGCGATGGCTGCCCCGTGCTTGGTCGGAATCTGCAGAGAGCGCGCCGTGTCATTGCCGCTTCCCGCGGGGATGATGGCTATCGCTGTATCGCTGTGGGCGCAGGCTTGTGCGGCGATCCGCACGACCCCGTCTCCCCCGATCACCAATAGCACATCGACCCCGTCCGCGACCGCCGCGTGAGCGCTGGCGTGTGCCTCGCCGAGGTCTGCCGCAGCCAGTTCCTGCACGGTATGCCCGGCGTCGCGCAGTGTCGCCACGGTCCTGGCCACCAAGGAGGCATTGCTACGGGCGCCTGAGCGCCGCCCGTGCAGCACCGCGTACTTCATGGAGCCTGGGCTCACAGTGCGCTGGCCTCGTCATCGGAGGTTGAGAGCCACTCGGGATCCTTGCGTCGTCTGCGACGTTCGTTGAACGTTGCCACGGCAACGGCACACCAATACAGCGCGAACATGGGCAGGGCCAAAGCGAACATGGTGGTTATTTCGGGGTCGGGGGTGGCCAACGCCGAGAAGATCAGGATCCCGAGCAGCGCGAACCGCCAGCCGGCCCTCATGGTTTTGACGGGGAATAGTCCGATGCTGTTGAGGCCCACCATGAAAACCGGCAGTAGAAATGCCACACCGAATGCGACGACGAAGTAGATGACGAAATTGAGGTAGCGCACCGCGTCCAGCACCCCGCCCGCTTCCGCGGGGAGGAACGACAGCAGGATGCCGGCGGTGCGGGGCAGCGCCCAACTGGCCAACGCAGCTCCAGCGAAGAACAGCGGCACCGAGGCCACAAAGAACCAGATAGCCAGGCGGCGTTCCCGCTTCTTCAGCCCGGGCAGCATGAAGGCCCAGATCTGCCAGATCCAGACCGGGCTGGAGAGCACCACGCCAACCAGCATGGACACGCGCAGTTGCAGCGCAAACGGTTGGGTGATGGTGGCCGCGAAGTTGGGGATGACCAGCGGCGTGCCGTCCTCGGTCGTGACATCCGAGACGGGGTCGAGGATGACCTTGATGATGTCTTCGTAGTAGATCCAGCCAATGACGGCGCAGGCTACGACGGCTACCAACGCGACGATCAGTCGGTTACGGAACTCCTTGAAATGCCCGGCCAGCGACATCCGCCCTTCGGGGTCGCGAGCACTGCGTCGAAGTAGAGCCATCGTTGCGCTAGCGAGTCACGCTCTGGCGGCGCGGCACGCTTGTGGTCAACTGCGGTGCTCGTCGCTCGGATGGTCGCTCGCCGGCTCGTGTTCTGCGTGGGGCTCGGCCTCTGTGTCCTGCGGGGACCCAGCGGCGTCAGGATCGCGCTTCACCTCACCGTCAACCGTGTCCGAGCTCGCGGCGCTCTTGGTGTCGGATGACATCTGCTCGACCTCGGACTTGAAGATCCGCATCGAACGCCCCAAGCTGCGGGCAGCGTCAGGCAAGCGCTTCCAGCCGACCAAGATCACGATCGCCAGGATGATGATGACCCACTGCCAGCCCTGAATATTGCGTAGCACTGCTACATCCTCTCGACGTCGTCCCTCGATCAGTTCGCCCGCTCGGCGCACCACGGGTGTGTTGCGGGGCTGAGTCTACGCCGGTCTGCTGGGGTCGCTGTCGAGCGCCGATGCGGCGCCGTCGCGGACCATCTGGACCACGTAGGGCGGTGCTAGCACTCGAGCGCTGCCACCTAAGCGCCATACCAACCGGACCAACCATCGCGGGTCAGCCGCGCGCAGCCGCACCTCCAGACTGCCATCCTCTCGCTGCGCCGTGTCCTCCACGGGGAACTGATCTGCAATCCACGCTGCCGAGGGGTCGATGAGCAACGTGATCAACATGTCGGTGTCTTTGCCGGCGAACACACCCGGTCCAATCGGTCGGGAGACCGCCTCGGGGGGCGGCGTGCCGTCAACGTCGAGCACTCGCAACGACTCGATCCGGTCCAACCGGAAGAGCCGCACGTCGTGGGCCCGGTGACACCATCCTTCGGCGTACCACCGCCCATCTACGCTGAGCACCCGCATAGGGTCGACGTCGCGCTCGGTTGCCTCGTCGCGGGAGGCCACCACATACGTGAGATGTATGCGGCGCCCGCCAGCCAGAGCCTCCCGGACCTGAGTCAGTCGCTGCTGCTGTGTCTCATCGCTTTCGATGGTGACGCTCACGCTGGCGGCCGCACCGGCTGAAACGCTGTCGCCGGCTGCAGCCTCCAACTTGGCCAGTGCCCGGTCAATCGCGTCACCTTCACCTGCCCCCGGAGATGCTGACAGTGTCCGTAGGGCAACGATCAGCGCAAGCGCCTCGTCCCGGTTCAGCCGCAACGGGTGCGAGATCGTATCTGCGTTGCCGACGTATACCTTGCCGCCCTCCCAGGACGCTTCGATCAAGTCATCGGGCAGGTGTCCCGGAGTGCCACAGACAAATAACAGCTGCAGATCTTCGACGATCTTCTCCGTGCTCACGCCGAAGGTGTCGGCCGCTTCGGCGATGTCGATGCCTTGGTTGCGCATCAGCCACGGCACCATCGTCAGCAACCGGTCAAGCCGGTCAGTTGCCGATTCGAACGTCACCACGAGGTAGCCACCTGCTCCCCCGGCGGCAGATGAGCATGCAACACGGCTGTCCATCTGGCACGCACGGCATCTCGCACTTCAGCGGGGTCGATGACCACGACATCGGGCCCGGCAGCGGTGATGTCAGCAACCAAAGACTGCGGCGCCGTGTCGCTGAACGTGGCAAGATCCCACTCACCCAACTCGTGGTCACCTTCGACAATGGACTCGGCGCGGCGACGGAGGCTGTATGCAGTGCCGGGCCTGATCCGCAGCCTGGTCGGGATGTCTGACTCAGTCGTGGGCCGGTCCTGGTAAGTGGCGGTGATCATGGCCCGCGGGTCGTGTCCAGGTGGCACGACATAGGTGGTGGCTGCGCTGACGCGATCAACGGTGACCCCGGAAAGAATGCGGTCCAGTCGAAAGACTCGTGGAGCCTCGCGGTCCAGATCATGCCCGGTGACATACCAGCGGCCGTGCCAGTTGGTCAGCGCCCAAGGCTGTATGTGCCGCTCCCCCGGCGTGCCGGCCCGGGTGGCCCGGTAGGTGAAGCGAATGCTCCGCCCGGCAATCGTGGCCATCCGCACTGCTTCGAACGCTGGCTCGGTGGTGTGCAGCAACGGCTCGACGCCAGCCACCGATGCTTCGTCGGCCTCGACCCCTGCGGCTTGAAGTTTGCGCATCGCCTGAGCGGCTGGCCCAGCGAGGCTGGCCTGCGACCACGCGCGGCTAGCCATACCGATCACGGCTACTTCATCGGGAGCGAACTCGATCTCCGGCAGTTGGTATTCGCGTCGATCGATCCGATACCCCGCCTCGTCGTCGAAGAACGGATCGATCTCCTGCGTTCGCAGGGGTATGCCCAGGGCCCGCAACTCGTCCTTGTCACGCTCGAACATGCGGTCGAACGCTTCGTCGCCGCTGGCCTGATATTGCGGCACCGCACCCCGAATCCGCGATTTGCTCAGTGGTGCTTTTGTGTAGAGCAGGGCAATCACAAGGTTGAGTAATCGCTCGGTCTTGGCCGCGGCTGGGCTGGCGCGGGGGTCGGAGGTCGCAGCCACGATGTGAACGCTACTGCAGGCTGCTGGTCAATGCGGTCAGCGCACGCCCATCAGGTCAACGACAAAGATCAAGGTCTCGCCACCGGCGATCGCTGCACCTGCGCCGCGGTCGCCGTAGCCCAAGTGCGGAGGAATGACGATTTTGCGTCGGCCACCGACCCGCATACCGAGCAGTCCTTGGTCCCAACCCTGGATGACCTGCCCGACACCGACAGTGAAGTCGAGGGTGGAGCCGCGGTTCCAAGAGGCGTCGAACTCCTCGCCCGTGGACCAGGACACGCCTACGTAGTGCGCCGAGATGCCACGTCCGGCCGTGGCCTCCTCGCCGTCACCGACGACGATGTCCTCGACCTGCAACTCGGTGGGCGGCTCTTCGCCCGGGAAGTCGATCTCCGGCTTGGTCAACTCGCTCATCTGCTCTACCTTCCGATTGCAGGGATCAGCGCAGCCACTTCACGCTCGCTGGTGGGTTAGTTCGCGCTCAGGATGTCGATGACGAAGACCAGTGTCTCGCCAGCCAGTTCGCTGGGGTTGTCATCGCCAGCTTGGCCGTAGGCCTGGTCGGCAGGGATGACCAGCAGAACGCGGGACCCGACGCTCTGGCCGACCAACCCCTGGTCCCAGCCCTCAATCACGCCGCCTTCGCCGATCACGGTGCTGAACGGCTCGCCACGGTCGTAGGAGGTGTCGAACTGTTCACCGTCGGAGAACTTCACGCCGGTGTAATGCACCTTGATGGTCTGGCCGGCTTGGACCTGCGCACCTTCGCCCTCGATGAGTGGCTGCACGACCAGATCATCCGGCTCCTGCGCATCACCCACGGTGATCTCAGCGGCACTGGCACCGTCCGCCTCCACCGTGGGCAGACCGTCCTGCGGCTCGACCTCCTCGCCCTCAGCGCTGGTCAAGGGCTCGCTGGCGCCGACGGCTTCGACGTAGAAGACCACGGTGTCCTCCGGCCCGATGCCGAGGTTGGCATTGCCAGCCTCGCCGAAACCCTCACCCGGTGGCATTGCCAAGATGTAGGAACCGCCGACCTTCTGGGTAGGCAGCGACTCGGAGAAGGCAGCCAGCAACTGGGGGTTGCCCAGATCCATCACGACCGACTCATCTTCGGGGAAGGTGGACAACAGCTCCTCTCCACTGGTGCCATTGACCAACAGGTAGCGCACCTCGACCTCTTGCGACTCGGTGATCTGGTCACCGTCGCCTTCTTCGACCTGTTCCGTGGCCGTCGTGGGCACGGTGAACGGCAGGTCGCCATCGGCGAATGGCTCACCGTCCAGCAGCAGACGTGGGACGGCCACTTCCTCGTCGTTCTCTTCGAACTCCACGCTCAGCGCGGACAGATCGGGCGCCGGAGCCGAGGTGGCGGCTGCGTCGTCCGGGCCGGCCGAGGTTGCACTGCTGTCATCGGTGGATGCACTCGCCGAGTCGGTGTCCGGGTCGGCTTCGCCCTCGGAGCAGGCGGCCAGGAAGAAGATCGGGGCTGCAGCCGCGGCTAGCAGCCGAGCACGAGGTGAGCGCACGCAAAAGTCCTTGGTCGTTGAAGGTTGTGAGGCGACGTCAGCCTACAGGGCAGAGCCTGTGTGCGGGCTGAACGGCCGCGACTGCATGGAGGCCAAAAGTTCGTCCACGCGGGCGTCCTGCGCCGCGAATGGGTCCTTCAACAACACCGTTCGCCCGGCCGCATCGTTGAGCTTCAGGTGCACCCAGTCGACGCTGAAGTCGCGCCCGGCACGCTGTGCGGCGCCCACGAAGTCACCGCGCAGTTTGGCCCTGGTGCTCTGTGGCGGATTATTGACAGCTTCCTGCACCTCAGCGGCTGAACACAGCTCGACCGAACCGCCGCGACGCTGCACGATGTTGAACAAGCCGCGATCAGGGTGGATATCGTGCCACGCCAGGTCGAGCTGCTGCATCCGGTCATCGCTCCACGCCAACCCGTGCTTATCGGCGTAGCGGGACAACATCGCGTGCTTCATCACCCAATCAATTTCGGTCTCGACGAGATCCCAACGCCCGGTCGAAACGGCCAGCAACGTGCGTTCCCACAGCTCCAGTGCCCAGGCATACCGTGACTGCGAGGTCAACCCAGCACGCTCGGCATGCCGGGTCACCGCCTCCAACAACTCGGTCTGCAGTTGGATGGCAGTGAGTTGACGCCCATTGTTCAGCGCCACCGGGTATGACCCGGACGTATCCCGACTGATGTCCCGAATCGCCCGGATCGGGTTTTGTAGCGACAGGTCCGGCTGGACCGTTCCTTCCTCAATCATCTTCAGCAGCAGGTCCGTCATCACCATCTTGAGCATCGTGGTGCTCTGGCTCATCGTCGAATCGCCCACGATGACGTGCAGCCGGCGGTATTGCTCGGCGTCCGCGTGGGGCTCATCGCGGGTGTTGATGATCGGTCGTGAACGTGTGGTTGCTGAGCTCAGGCCATCCCACATATGGTCCGCCCGCTGACTGATCTGATACGTCGCCCGCTCGCCGACAACCTGCAGTCGTCCGGCACCGGTGACGATCTGTCGGGTGATCAGGAACGGCAGCAGGCTGTCGGTGATCCGGCTGAGCTGCCCTCGGCGGGCGACCAGGTAGTTCTCGTGACAGCCGTAGGAGTTGCCTCGAGAGTCCACGTTGTTCTTCAGGACATACACGCGGGCTGGAATGCCCTCCTCGGCCATGCGCTTCTCGGCATCGAATGCCAGGTCTTGCACGATTTGCTCACCGGCCTTGTCCTGGGCGATCAAGTCGGTGAACGAGTCGCACTCGGCGGTGGCGTACTCAGGGTGCGAGCCGACGTCGAGGTACAGCCGTGATCCGTTGACCAGGAACACGTTGCTGGAGCGTCCCCAGCTGACCACTTTGCGGAAGAGGTAGCGAGCTACCTCGTCGCTGGATAACCGGCGTTCCCCCGGAAAAGCACAGGTCACCCCGAATTCGGTCTCGATGCCGAAGATTCGCCGATCCATAGGACAACCCTAAGGTGCCGAAAGTCCATCGCTTTCGTCGCTCGATTCGAGCACCTTCGTCAACTCGACACCGTCGAGTCGGCGAAAGCACCGTCGCGTGCGGCGGCGCTCCAAGACTGCGACCTCAAACCGGTCGGTAGCCTCAACGTGGGTATCGCGATCATCAGCCACGTCCCGTAGCAACTCGGTGCACAGTCGTAGCACCTGAGGCAACGAGGCGGCAGCACTCCAGCGCTCCTGCAATGCCGTGGTCAGCGCATCGGAGCCGCGCCCCATCGCTACATACCCCGACTCATCGCTTACGGATCCGTCATAGGTCAGCCGGAACAACTGGTCGTCTGCTGAGGTGGCACCGACCTGCGCCACGGTGATCTCGATCTCGTAGGGCTTTGACTCTTGGGTGAACACCGTCCCCAGCGTTTGGGCATAGGCATTCGCGAGCCCGCGAGCGGTGACGTCGGTGCGGTCATAGGAGAAGCCGCGCAGGTCGGCATAACGGATGCCGGCGACGCGCAGATTTTCGAACTCGTTGTATTTGCCCACTGCGGCGAAGCCGATGCGGTCGTAGATTTCAGAGATCTTGTGCAGGCTGCGCGAGGGATTTTGGGCCACGAAGACGATGCCGTCCTCGCATGACGCCACGATCACCGAGCGCCCACGGGCAATGCCTTGACGGGCATAGTCCGCCCGGTCTTTCATCAACTGCTCGGGCGAGACGTACATACCGAATGTCATCGGGCACCTCCGGGATTGCCGTCGCGCGCCGCGACCACGCCGCGCACCAACTGCTCAGCCTCATCTTCGGCGATGAACTGGACACCGTCGGCAGAGAGCACGACCAGCGTCGGCCAGATCCGGCGGCTCACATCAGGGCCACCGGTGGCAGAGTCATCGTCGGCCGCGTCATACAACGCCTCAACCGCCACTGTCAGTGCCTGCTCGACGGGTAGGCCCGGCTGCCAGAGCTTCTTGAGGGCTCCGCGGGCGAAGACCGATCCCGAACCGATGCTGTGGTGGCCGTGCTCCTCGTAGCTGCCGCCGGTGACGTCATAGGAGAAGATGCGACCGGTGTTGCTGAGACGGTCGAAACCGGCGAGCAGCGGCAACACGCTGAGCCCTTGGAACGCATTACCCAAATTTCCACGGATCATGCTGGCGAGCCGGTTGGCCTTGCCTTCCAAGGACAGGCTGGCCCCTTCCACTTTCTCGTAGTGTTCCAGCTCCACCTGGAGGAGCTTCACGATCTCGATGGCGATGCCCGCCGACCCGGCGATGCCCACCGCACAGGAGTCGTCGGGGGCGTAGACCTTCTGCATGTCGCGCCGGGCGATAGTGCCGCCCATGGTGGCGCGCCGGTCACCGGCGACAATCACCCCATCGGCACACGTCAGGGCAACAATCGTGGTGCCGTGCGGCGCGTTGATCGCCCCGGCCCCGTTGTTTTCGCCTCCCCTGGTCAGGCCGCCGGGCAGTACGTGCGGGGCGTGGGCAGTCAGAAAGTCCACGAAGGAAGTGCCCCCGACATCGAGGAACGCTGCTGGCAGCCGCCCTTGCGCCACCCCGGCGTCGTTGTCGGACGACATAACTATTGGCCGCCCTTTTGCACGAAAGAGTGCACGAAGTCCTGGGCGTTGCTTTCCAGCACGTTGTCGATCTCGTCCAACAGCGCGTCGGTCTCTTCATCCTTGGCCGAGGCCGATCCACTCGTGGAGGCAGGTGGGTCGTCAGGCGGCTCGGGATCGGGCTCATCTCTGCTCGTGTGGTGCCGTTGCTCGCGTCCAGCCATCTGAACTCACCCTCCGCATCGTGAGGCGACTCGGGGTGTCTTGCCCCGAGCCTTGATCGTATCCGCAGGCCTCAGGGCGTGCTGGGACTGCCGGCTGACCTCAGCGAGTCG
>JBATUU010000053.1:0-6810 GCA_049671385.1 Ornithinimicrobium sp.
TCTTGCTCCGGGTCGAGCGTGCCAGCGCGCTGGGTGGCTGGTCGTATGACATCGCCGACACCAAGCTCGCACGCCGCTTGAAGGTGCCGGCACTGCTGCAGATGGCGACCTATGCGGTGCGGTTGGAGCACCTGCAAGGCATTGCGCCGCAGTGGTTGACCGTCGTTGCAGGGGACAACGAGCACCACCCGTGGCGCTTGGTCGACGTGTCGGCCTACACTCGACGAGCTCGCCAGCGCCTCACCGACGCGGTCGCCGAGCGACCGAAGACACATCCTGCGCCTGTTGCTTATTGCGGTCAGTGTCGCTGGGAGCCGAGATGTTCGGCGCAGTGGAGGGCGCAGGATGACCTGTGCCTTGTTGCGGGTATTCGTAGCGACCAACGTGAGTCGCTCCGGGCCGAAGGTATCAACACGCTCACTGACCTGGCTCAGGCTGATCCCGAGGACACGGCGATCGCGGCCGCACTCAGCCCGAGGAGCCGTCGCCGACTACAGCGACAAGCGGCCCTGCAACACAGCGAGCAGATCACTGGCGAGCCGACATACCATCTGCTTCCAGCTGAGCCGGGGCGAGGACTGCAACTCCTGCCGCCGCCAGATCAGGGTGATGTCTACCTCGACTTCGAAGGCGACCCCTTCGCTCCCGGCGGCCAGGGACTGGAGTATCTGGCTGGTGTGACCGACCGTGACGACACCTTCGTGACGTGGTGGGCACACGACGCGGCTGGGGAGCGGGTGATGGTCGCTGACCTTCTCGATTGGCTGGTGCGGCGCTGGGAGGAATACCCGGCTATGCACGTCTACCACTACGCCAACTACGAACAAGCGGCGCTGAAGCGTCTCACTGCCCGCGAGGCGGTGGCCGAGACTGAGTTGGACATGCTCCTTCGCGGCGAACGGCTCGTGGATCTGTATGCCGTGGTGCGGCAAGGCATCCAGATCTCGAAGCGGTCGTACTCGATCAAGAAGCTCGAGTCGTTCTACTGGAAGGGCGAGCGGCCCAGCGGCGTCGAAGGAGCGGTCGACAATGCCATGGCCTCCGTGGTCGAGTACGAGAAGTGGGCGGCCAGTGACCGCACGGACGCAACGATCCTGGACCGGATCGCTGCCTACAACAGGCAGGACGTGCGCTCCACGCTGGCGCTTCACGACTGGCTGGAGCAGCGGCGCACGGAACTGGCTCGCGGCAGCGAGGAGTCGTTAGCTCGCCCCGGTGCGAAGGTGCGGGAGGAGGCCAAGGACTCCGAAGCCATCGAGGCGGAGAACGCGATGGCGGAGCGGCTGGCGGCCGCTGGTCATGAATTGTTGGCGGGGTGTCTGGGGTGGCATCGCCGGGAGGAAAAGCAGATGTGGTGGGAGTATTTCCGCACCTCGTGGATGAGTGAGGAAGAGTTGATCGAGGATCCATTAACGATTGGCGCCCTGGGGCCACCGCAGCCCAGCGGGGAGGTCGCTCGGTCCTTCATCTGGCGATACGCCTTCCCCCCGCAGGAGTGCAGGATCGGGGGCAGCGTTCATGATGTTGTGGAGCACCAACCCGTGGGGACGGTGTGGGACCTGGATCTGGAGGCGGGCTGGATCGACATCAAACGGGGCAAGAATCATCCGCCGCTGGAGGTCTCCGGGCTGGTGGGTGGCGATTTCGTCCGCACCACGGCGTTGCGGGAGTCCCTGATGCGTACGGCCGCAGACCGATTGAGCGGCGGGGTCAGCGCAGCGACCGCGCTGTTGGATCGAAGGGTTCCAGACGGCCTGGACCCGGTCGGCGCAGAGTCCGCTGCTGACGTGGTGCGCCGGGTCGGGGTGGGGCTGTCGCTGCAGGTGCTAGCCGTCCAGGGACCACCGGGGACGGGCAAGACCTACGCGGGGCAGTTGCTGATCGGTGATCTGCTCGATGCTGGCCTGAAGGTGGGGGTGACTGCCGGGTCGCACAGCGTGGTTGCGGAGTTGATGCGCAAAACACGGCGCCGCGGTATGCGCAAAACGGGCATGGAGCAGGACCTGGGAGACATCGATCCAGATGATCTCATCACGCTGACCCCAGATAACGCTGTTGTGGAGGCGGCCCTGGCGAGCGGCGAGACGTCCTTTGTGGGCGGCACGGCGTGGCTGTGGTCCAGGCCGGAGATGCGCTCGTTGGTCGATGTGCTGGTGATCGATGAGGCGGGGCAGTTCTCCTTGGCCAACGCGCTGGCTGTCGCGCCATGCGCCGACTCCTTGGTGTTGTTGGGAGACCCGCAACAGTTGGCCTCGCCTTCGCATGGGGTACACCCCTACGGCGCAGGGGTGTCGGCCTTGGAGCACATGCTTGAGGGTGCCGCGGTGATCCCGACCGGGCGTGGCGTCTTTTTGGATCGGACCTGGCGGATGCATCCGATCATCGCCGACTTCGTGTCGACCCTGTCGTATGAGGGCCGATTGGAATCAGCGCCAGGGCGTGACGTGCAACGGGTCGGCGGCGTGCCCGCTGGGTCGGACAGCGGTTTGAGCGGGGCTGGCCTGCGGTGGTGCGCCACGGCGCATCAGGGCTTCAGCAGCCAGAATCCCGTCGAAGCCCAGGTCGTAGGTGATCTCGTGGCTCGACTCCTTCAGGGGTACTGGGTGGATGCCGAGGACGTGGAACGCCCGGTGCGCCCACAGGACGTGCTCGTCGTTGCGCCCTACAACGCGCACGTGGCAGAGGTGCTGGGCGCTGTCCCTGAGGGCGTGATGGTCGGCACGGTCGACAAGTTCCAGGGCAGGCAGGCCGCCGTGGTGATCTACACGATGGCCTCCTCCAGCGCTGAGGACGCCCCGCGCGGGGTGGACTTCCTCTACGACACGCATCGGCTGAACGTGGCTATCAGCCGTGCCAAGGCGATGGCCATCATCGTGGGCAGCCCGCAGTTATTGCAGGCCCCCGCTCGCACTCCGGAGCAGTTGCGGGCCGTGAACGCGCTGTGCCGCTTCGTCGAGGTGGCTGAGCCATGTTCATGACCGATGAGGTGCGCCGCACCGACCTGCGAAAAATGCGAATCATAGCCACCTCGCTGCTGGTGCTAGCGGGAGTGATCTTCGCCCTGACGATGGGCCAGGACGGCTTCTGGGGGTACGTCCACGCTGCCGCCGAGGCCGCCATGGTCGGAGCCATCGCCGACTGGTTCGCAGTCACGGCGTTGTTCCGCCACCCACTCGGAATACCTATCCCGCACACCGCGCTGGTGCCGCGACGCAAGGACACCCTGGCGCTCGGGCTGGAGCAGTTCGTCACCGAGCACTTCTTGAGCCCCCAGACACTGCGGGAGCGATACCTGGACGCCGATGTCACCCGGCGGATCGGCGGCTGGCTGGCGATACCCGAGCACAGCGAACGAGTGGTCGCAGAGGTGGCGCCGTGGGCACAAACGATGTTGCGCGGGATCTCAGCCGATGACGCCACCGCCCTGATCGAGTCAACGCTGCTGCCGAGGCTACGTGCTGAGCCGGTCAGCCCGGTAGCGGGTCACCTGTTGGCAGCGGTGGTCACGGACCAGGCTCACCATGGCGTGGTCGACATCGGCGTGCGCGAGCTGCACGCCTGGCTGAAGACTCACCCTGAGGACTTCACTCGAATCGTGTCCTCACGGGCACCGTGGTGGTCGCCAGCATTCATCGATGATCGGGTCGTGGCGCGGGTGTATGCCGAGACGCTGACATGGGTGGCCGAGGTGCGAGATGACCCGGCGCACCGGGTGCGGCGCGCTATCGACTCATACCTGGCCTCCTTCGCCGACGACCTACAACACAACGAGGCCACCATGGCCCGCGCTGAAGCGTTCAAGGAACGCGTGCTCACCCATCCGCAAACCTCCCACACAGCTCTCGCTTTGTGGGAGACGGTGAAGACGACGCTGATCGACGCTCTCCAGGACGCCCCAGGGCCGCTGCGCACTCGACTCGCCCAGGAGATCGCGACCTTCGGTGAGCGCTTGGAGGCCGATGAGGCCATGCGCGGTCGCCTGGATGCCTGGGCGGCCGACGCCGTGATGACTGCGGTGCAGCAGTATGGCCCGGAAGTGACCGGCGTCATCACGGCAACCATCCGTCGATGGGACGGTCAACTGGCTGCCCAACGCATCGAGTTGCACGTGGGGCGCGATCTGCAGTTCATCCGGATCAACGGCACGGTGGTCGGCGCACTTGTCGGGCTGATTCTGCACACCGTGACGCAGATCTTCACGGGCTAGTTCCGCCATGACGGCGAGGCGCGGGGTTTGATCCGCAATCCCCGGATGAGCACGTGGCGGCCCTTGTCCGCGATTGAAGGAAATTGATCACGGGGCGCCTTGAACGAAGGTTCTGATCAGCCCGATCACTGTGGGGTGATGACCGAAGAATCTGTTCACTGCTGGTCGAAGGCCAGGTCCGTAGCCGATGTGCAGTCAACGTTTACGCCTCGGAATGTGTTGCAACCGGCCTGGCGAGCTCGATGCCGATACTTCCCGGCCCCCGCTGCAGCATCAGTGGTGAACTCACCACGCGCCATCCCAGACCAAAACACCTGCACATTCTCGGTGACCATGTAAGTAGCGAACCGGATGATCAACACCTCCACTCAATCAGGTGTTGCGATCACCGCGAGAACCCAAGGATCGGCCACCGCCACGCTCCGCGAGCCCATGGCCGCGCGGGACGCCGTCGGGTTGGATGGGCGTATGGAGGCGCACGCCGTGGTTGTCGTAGACACCGAGGGGATCATCACCTCGTGGAACGACGGGGCTGCGGTCCTATTCGGACACGACGCGCGGTCAGCCATCGGACGACCGGTGGACATGATCGTGCCCGAGCACCTGCGCGACGCCCACTGGGCCGGCTTTCGTCGGGCGATGGCGGCGCCTAAGATCAAGGACATGGCGGCCGACCTTCCGGTGCTCTGCGCCGACGGTGAAGTCCGCGAGTTCCCCGGCAGACTTCTGGCGCTGAGTGACGGCCTCGGCAGCGCCATCGGAGCCATCGCGATCTACCGAGCCGACGGCTCGACCGGCGTTCGACCCTTCTCAGCTTCCTCGGAGACGTGACCAGTACAGGATCGGCTCTTGGGACGATGTGACCGCGTGTCGGCTCCGCAGGAAGCGGCGCATGCAACCGGACCCGATGCAACGGGAGATACGTTAGATCGTCGCTACATACCCGCTGAGTCGCTCAGCCAGCTCGGCTGGACGCGAAAGCGCCACGTAGTGACCGCCGTCGATCTCGTCGGCTTGAATGCCGAGGCGCTCGTGAGCGTGACGGCGACGCCGGGAACTTCCTGTCGTCACGACACAGCAGGTACCTCGTCGGCGTGTCCGGCCACGTCTTTAGCGGCCAGCGTTGCTGCAACGCGATCGCGTCCTCACCTCATTCGCGACGACGAGCCTCGGCCACCAGCGCGGGCGGGACATCGTGGTAGAAGACGTCCTCGTGCTTGCTCTCTTCGTGTCGCGCTTTGACCCACCATTCGGAGAAGTCCTCACCCGGCGACGGAATCATCGCAGCGACGAGGACCATCAGTTCGACTGGCAACCGTGCGCACACGAGCGGAGCCGTGAAACCACCGAGCGAGTGCCCCACAACGATGAGGTCGCCACGACTTCCTACTGCATCAACAACAGTGTCGACGTACTGCGACCATCCAGCCGAGGGGTCCTCGTTGGGAAGGTCAACGGCGACCACTTCGTGCCCGCAGTCGCGAAGCCACGGCATCACAAGGTGCCAGTCCCACGCGGTCCCGCCCCCGCCGTGGAGGAGGACGAAGGTGGCCATAGCCGCAGAGTAGCTTCACCCCTTTCGCGAGCGGATCCACGAGGGGGACGAGACGCTGATCGTCTACGTCATCAAGGTCACCACTCTTGCGGGGTGCACCTGCGGGGTCTCACGCGGGAAGATGCCGGGTATGTCCACGAGCTGTGACCGAGTCCTCAACATGTTCAAGGCATTGCCTGAGGTCGACATCCAGGTCGGTGGCGAACGAGATAAACACCTCGGTGCTTCGGTGCGCAAAAGGCGTCTGGCCTGGTATCTCGAGGACCACCACGGCGATGGCGCCGTTGTCGTCACGTGCAAGGCTCCCGCCGGCGTCAACACGGCGATGGTCGACTCCGACTCAGAGCGCTACTTCATCCCTAGTTACACCGGTTCTCGAGGATTATCGGGATACCACTCGACATCGACGATATCGACTGGGACAGAGTCGAACTTTGTGTCCGCGACGCCTACAGAATGACGGCGCCCAAGTCGCTGAACAGACAACTCGACACTGCATGAGCTCGTCGAGTTAACCGCGTCACTGCGAACGAATCCATCACCGGTCAGCGATCGCCACGCGGCCAGTACGGCCCGGTGATTAAAGCTGATCGGGAGCCCGCTTGCTGATCTTCTTGGATGTGAGTGATCGGGGCGCGCGGTGCCGCCAGGACTCTTCGATGAGTTCGGCGAGCTCGGGGACGTCGATCGCGGTCATGCGCACCAGGACGACGGAGTAACCGTCGTAGTGGTTCGTGGTGAAGAACTTCTCCGGGTCCGAGGTCACCAGCGCTTCCTTCTCTTCCTCGGTCTCCACCCAGAGCACGAGCGCGTCGTCTTCGTCGCGCAGTCGGGCGAAGACTCGTGGTTTCGTCCGCCACGACGGGCTACCGCCGTACGATGCTTTCTCATACGCGCCGGGCAGGTTCAGCGCCGCCCGGCGCACATCGCTTTCAGTCACCATTTAGGTCTCCTATCGCGCGAGTGCTCAATTGAGGAGCCGTATGACGTCGTCGGCGACACCCCAAGAGACCGTGACTCCGATCCCGCCGTGTCCGTAGGCGTGCAC
>JBATUU010000054.1:0-3320 GCA_049671385.1 Ornithinimicrobium sp.
CGCGGTGCACCCCTGGATGACTGTGCCGGACCGAGCGCGTCGGCCGCATACAGCCTGGACTTCGCCACCTCGTTCATGGGCGAGCAGGACAGCGATCGCGTGGGTGAGCACTGTGTGGATCGTCTGAGTACATCCACGGCGGCGATGCTGGCTGCGCGATTCCCGTATGTCACGCCCTCGGGTGTCGTCGGCCCGTGCGGACGCGCACCCCGCGCCCAGCTCATCGACGGCGGCTATGCCGAGGGCAGCGGCGTCGGGTCGTTGGTCGATCTCAGCGCTCCGCTGCTGGCCGAAGTACGTGAGTTCAACGAATCGCAGAGCGCTGATGCCGGCGGCGACGTCATCGTGCCGGTGTTGGTTTACCTGGACAACGGGCGCGGGAGCGACCTGGTGCAGCCACCCTCCTCGGCGGTCGCCGAGTTGTTGGTGCCGCCGGTTGGTGTGATGCGTGGCCGCTCCAGCCAACAATCCACCACCTCCTTGTTGCAGCGCGCCACAGCGATGATCGACCCGGACAGTGTCGGCATACCCCCCGACGCATCCGTGCGCAGCTCCATCCGGCCGTGGAAGCAGGGCGTCTTCGTCGTCAATCAACGCAGCAAGCCGGCCATCGAGGCGCCGCTGGGCTGGGTGCTCTCCGACGCAAGCCGCGCTGACATGGACGCCTCGATGAAGGTCGACCGTGACGCGGCCTGCACGACGCAAAGCAAACAAGCTGAGGCCGACACTGCGGAGGAAGCCGAGATTGTCGACTACGGTCGCCTCGACGAACTCATTGAGGCCATGACCGACTGCACCTGAACCCGCGACTCCACGGTACTGATGGCGCTGCCGCGCTAGGTCCCCAGGCCGGAAACATTCACAGCATCAGCGCTAGCGACCGGAGCCCTTCGGTGGGTCGTCATCCAACTCCTCGATGATCACATCACTGTCCTGCTGTTGCAGATCCTCGCCGGAAATCTCACCCGCTGCGTGAGCACGGGTCAGAGCAGTGTGCCCTGGATAGCGCACATCCTCGATGAGTTGTTGCATCGCGGGCGAGGGTTTAGTGGTGAATTGCGAGACCGCGATCGTCACGACGAAGTTGATGATCATGCCCACAGTGCCAAAGCCGGTCTCCGGGATGCCGAAGAGCCCCTCGCTGTTGCCGTAAATGTCGATCGTCCAGATTTGATAGGCGATCGTCGTGCTCAGCCCGGCGACCATGCCGGCTGTTGCACCGGCTGCGGTGCAGTTCTTCCAGAAGATGCCGAGCACCAATATCGGGAAGAAGCTAGCCGCAGCCAAACCAAAGGCGAGTGCCACCACCTGCGCCACGAAGCCGGGAGGGTTGATCCCGAGGTAACCGGCCAGCAGGATTGCGCCAGCCATAGCGATGCGTCCCACCATCAACTGTTGCTTGTCGGTGGCCTTCGGGTTGATCTTCTTGAAGTACACATCGTTGGCAACCGAGGAGGAGATCACCAACAACAGACCCGACGCAGTGGAGAGCGCAGCGGCCAAACCACCAGCAGCGACTAATCCCACGATCGGAGCCGGCAATCCGGCGATCTCGGGAGCGGCCAAGACCACGATGTCGTTGTTGATCATCAGTTCGTTGGCAGCACTGGAGGCACTGGCAATATCGATCGACCCGTCGCCGTTGAGGTCATTGAACTCGATCAGCCCCACGTCTTTCCAGGTGTTGTACCAACCGGGCGCATCCGCCTCTGCGGTGCCGGAGAGCTGATCCAGCACGTTGAACTTGCTGAACGCGCCGATGGCGGGTGCGGTCGTGTAGAGCAGCGAGATGAAGAACAACGCCCAGAGCGCGGAGTAGCGGGCGGCACGCACCGACTTGGCCGTGTAGAACCGCACGATCACGTGCGGCAGGCCCGCTGTGCCGAACATCAGGGCCGCGGTGATCAGCACCATGTTGATCCGGCTGGTCTGGGTGAAGGCCTCGGTGTATGCCGCGATGCCCAGGTCCTGCTGCAGCCCGTCGAGCTCGGTCAGGATCTCCCCGAAGCCGATCTGCGGGAAGGGGTTGCCGGTCAACTGATTCGAGATGGCGACGGCTGGGATGATGTAGGCCACGATCAGCACGCTGTACTGAGCGACCTGCGTCCAGGTGATCCCCTTCATCCCGCCGAGCACGGCGTAGAAGAACACGATCGTCATACCGATGATGATGCCGACGGTGTTGTTGACCTCCAGGAACCGCTGGAACACCAGTCCGGCACCAGCCATCTGACCTGCGACGTATACGAACGAGACGACGATGGCGCAGATGACGGCGACCATCCGCGCGCTCTCGGAGTACCTGTCGCCCACGAAGTCGGGCACCGTGTACTTGCCGAACTTACGCAGATACGGAGCCAGCAGCAGGGCGAGCAACACGTAGCCGCCGGTCCAACCCATCAGGTAGACCGACCCCGCATACCCGTTCTGCGAGAACGCAACGATCCCGGCGAGGGAAATGAACGAAGCGGCACTCATCCAGTCCGCTGCAACCGCGGCTCCGTTGGCAGGGGCAGGGATGCCACCGCTGGCTACATAAAACCCGGCAGTGTCCGAAACCCTGCTGGCGTAGGCGATGTAGATATAGAGCGAGAATGTAATGACAACGAAGACCGTCGTCCAGAGTTGAATGTCGTTCATCAGTGGTGCACCTCGGACTCGTACTCCTCGATGCCGTACTCCTTGTCGAGTTTGTCCATCCGCCAGACATAGACCGCGATCAAAATGACGAAGGTGATGATCGAGCCCTGCTGAGCAAACCAGAAACCGAGCGGCACCCCGAGCAGGGAGACCTGGTTGAGGACATCGACAAACAAGATGCCTGCACCGAAGGAGACCGAAGCCCAGATGGCGAGCAAGATTGCCATCAGGCGCAGATTGCGTCTCCAATACTGCTGCAAGTCTTTACTATCCATAGCCGGGTCAACCTCTCGCGGGATCCGCCGACTCAAACGTCGGATGGGTTAAAGCAATATGGCAGATCGATGGCCCTGAGCCAAGGGCTTAGGCTCGCGTCGTGAGAAGACGTGGATCGGGGCAGCGCCGGCTCATGCTCGCGTCGCTTGCGCTCATCCTGGGAGGCTGGCTTCCGTGGCTCTACACGGGCGCCGGGACCATTAGTGGAGCGCGAGGTGCCGGACTATGGGTGTTCTACGCGGGGATCCTGTCCCTGGCCAGTGGCCTGCTGCCGCCACGGTTTTCGACGCTATCGATGGTGCAGGCGCTGATCGTGGCCGTCGTGGCGATTGCCCTCCCGCTATGGCAAGTAGGGCGCGTCCTGTCCCTGGTCGGAATGCAGGGATGGCTGCCGGGCCCGGGCC
>JBATUU010000055.1:0-13312 GCA_049671385.1 Ornithinimicrobium sp.
CTCGTGCGTTTGGCCGTTGGCCTCGAGCACATCGACGACATCCTGGCCGACCTCGACACCGGATTCATCGCCGCCAAGGGCTCCTGATGTCCGACCCCGCTTCCGCACCAGCCGACTCCGTGTCACCGGAGTCGGCTGGCGGAGCGGCCGTGGCTCCGCCGCCTCGCGTGCGTTCAGTACCGATCGGTTCATTGACTACCGAGTCAGGCCAGACGCTGACCGACGCACGGATGTCGGTGCATTCTTGGGGCCAGCTGAACGAAGCCCGCGACAACGCCGTCCTCGTGCTGCACGCGCTCACCGGTGATGGGTATGTCGTGGGCGAGGCCGGCCCCGGTCAGCCGACGCCTGGCTGGTGGCCAGGCTTGATCGGTCCGGGCCGCGTGTTGGACACCGATCGCTACTTCGTGATCGCGCCCAATGTGCTGGGTGGCTGCCGGGGGTCGACCGGACCCAGCAGCCCTGCCGCCGACGGTCGGCCGTACGGGTCGAGCTTTCCGCACCTGACAATCCGCGATCAGGTGGCCGCGGAGGTGAAGGTGGCCGACATGCTGGGCATCGGCGCGTTCGCTGCGGTCATCGGCGGCTCGATGGGTGGGATGCGGGCTCTGGAGTGGGCGACCGGCCATCCGGGACGGGTTCGGCGATGCCTCGCTTTGGCCACCAGCGCTATTGCCACCGCCGACCAGATCGGTTGGGCAACACCGCAACTCCAGGCCATCCGGGGCGACGCCGGGTACGTCGGGGGCGACTACTACCCGGGCCCCGGACCCCGCAACGGCCTGGAGGTAGCTCGCCAGATCGCGCACGCTACATATCGCTCGGCCGTGAACTTCGATGACCGCTTTGGCGCGAGCCCTCAACTGGGTGAGGAGCCCTCGGCGGGCGGCCGGTATGCCGTCCAGTCCTACCTGCAACACCACGGCCGCAAGTTGGTGCGCCGCTTCGACGCGAACTCATACGTGGTGCTGACCGAAGCCATGAACAGTCACGACATCGGTCGCGGACGCGGCGGAGTCGAGGAGGCACTGCGGCGAATCACCGCTGAGTTGACCGTCGCTGTTGTCTCCAGCGACCGATTGTTCACACCCGCCGATGGCGCAGTGATTGCTCAGGCGCCCGCATGCCGCGCATTGACCACCATCGAGTCACCTTTTGGGCACGACTCGTTCTTGATCGAGACCGGGCAGGTCTTCGACATCATTGCCCGAGCCATGGGCGGCGTGCCCTCTGCTGGCACAACGACCGGCGGCGATGCCCGTCCATTGAACACCCAGGCAGTTGCGCGCCGCCTCCAAGCCTCCGGACTCTGGTAGAGCGCGAAGCCACGCGGAAGCCTCAACGCTTCCGTCTTTGCATCCAGCGACTGCCCTGCCGCGCTCTCATCGAGTTCTACACGCTCTCACCACCGGAAACCCTCGTGAGAGCGTGCACAACGTGGTGAGAGCGCTCGCCCGCAGGCTCATCACACCCGCGCCCGGTGGGACGTGGAGGCGACGACATACCATAAGCGAAGGCGAAAGGGAGGCACACGATGGAGTGGATACGCGAAACGCAATGGCTCTGGTGGACCGCCGCCGCCCTGATCCTTGGACTGATCGAGATTGCGTCATTGGACCTGGTCTTCACGATGCTGGCCGCTGCAGCGCTGGTCGCCGCGGTCGCCGCATACGCCGGGACGGGTTTTCCGATCCAGGTCCTCGTCTTTGTCATCGTTGCAATTTTGCTGCTCGCACTGCTACGCCCGGTGCTGCTGCGCCGGCTCAAACTGACCGGCCCGGCGCCGACGACCAATGCCGATGCCAACGTCGGTCAGCGTGCCGAAGTCCTACAGTCCGTCACCGACCGCAGCGGCATGGTCAAACTGCGCGGCGAGGAGTGGAGCGCCCGCAGCGCTGACCCCGACCAGGAGTTGGCTCCGGGACAAATGGTCGATGTCATTCGTATTGATGGTGCGACCGCTGTTGTGACCGCGCAGTCGCCGGAAAGCAACTGAAGGAGCACACCGTGGATATCGACCCGGCCCAGATCGCTTTGTATGTCGTCCTCTTCTTGCTCATTGCCTTCGTGGCTACGGCATTGGCCAAGGCCATCAGGATCGTCCCGCAAGCAACCGCCGTGATCGTCGAGCGGCTCGGGCGGTACAGCCGCACCTTGGACGCCGGGCTGCACATCCTGGTGCCGTTCATCGACAAGGCGCGAGCCAACGTCGACCTTCGCGAGCAGGTCGTGTCCTTCCCGCCGCAGCCGGTGATCACCAGCGACAACCTGGTGGTCTCGATCGACACCGTCATCTACTTCCAGCCGACCGATCCCAAGGCAGCGACGTATGAGATCGCAAACTACATCCAGGGCATAGAACAGCTGACGGTCACGACGTTGCGCAACGTCATCGGCTCGCTGGACCTCGAGCAGACGCTGACCAGCCGCGACCAGATCAACGGCCAGCTCCGTGGAGTCCTGGACGACGCGACCGGCCGGTGGGGCATCCGCGTCAACCGGGTCGAGCTCAAGGCCATCGACCCGCCGGCCAGCGTGCAGGACTCGATGGAGAAGCAGATGCGGGCCGAGCGCGACCGGCGAGCCACCATCCTGAACGCCGAGGGCGTCAAGCAGTCACAGATCCTGACCGCCGAGGGCGAGAAGCAGGCTCAGATCCTGCGGGCTGAGGGCACGGCGCAGTCGGCGATCCTCGAAGCCCAAGGTGAGGCCCGCGCGATCTTGCAGGTCTTCGACGCCATCCACAAGGGCAACCCGGACAGCAAGTTGCTTGCCTATCAATACCTGCAGATGTTGCCCCAGATCGCCCAAGGCGAGTCCAACAAGATGTGGATCGTGCCAACCGAGTTGACCAAGGCGTTGTCCGGGATCGGTCAAGCGCTGGGCGGCAACACAGACGAGGGTGGCACGTTGGATGGGCCTTCCGCCGGACTGCGCGAAGACGCCGAGAGCCCGACGTCCGGTTTCGACCAGGACATGCCCGACCTTGAGGACCCCAACGAGGCTCTGCGTCGCGCCCGTGAGGAGGCGGCTCAGGCCACCGCCGAGGCCGAGCGCTCCACCCGCACCGCCCGGTCTCGAGGCGAGCGCCCCGAGTCATAGATCCACCCACGGGCAAGCAGGGCCGGGTCGCGCAGGTCACCGCTGCCCGCTAGACAGTGGTCGTCTCCTGCGGGGTCGCCCACGCGGCCAGGCGGTGCTGTTGAAATGAGTAGCGGACCGCAGCCACCCACAGCACGCAGATCACGACATACATCAGATACCGGGTGGTGTCTGAGGGGTCGAACCAGCCGACGTTGAGCAGGGTGCGGGAGTTGGTCAGGATGATGACGCCACCGACCAGCGAGCCCAGCACACGGGGCGGGATGTGGCGGACCAGCCAGGCCGCGATCGGAGCAGCGATCACTCCACCGATCAGCAAAGCGAGCGCCCACGAGGCCAATATGCCCTGTGACCCCAAGCCGATCAGGAAGCCGACGCTGGCCGCGACCGCGACCAAGAACTCGCTGGCGTCAATCGAGCCGATGACCTTGCGGGGCTCCAAACGTCCACTGGCCAGGATGGCCGGGGTGCCGATCGGTCCCCATCCGCCACCGCCTGTGGCATCAACGAAACCGCCGACGAGGCCTAATGGCCCCAAGAAGCGCTTACGCAGCGGTTTGCCTAGCCGGTCGGTGGGCAAACCTTGGAAGGTAAAGCGCACGAAGACGTAGAGCCCCAGGCTGAGCAGGATGATCGCCATCAACGGGGTGGCAGCTTCACTGCTGAGCGAGGACAGGAAGGTCGCGCCAGCGAAGGCACCGATAGCGCCGGGGACACCGATTCGCCACACCACCCTCCAATCGACGTTCCCAAACTTCCAGTGCGACGCGCCGGAAACCAGCGTGGTGCCGATCTCGGCGAGGTGAATGGTGGCTGACGCGGCAACCGGGGTGGTCCCAATCGCAAGCAGCAGCGTGGTGGAGGTGACCCCGTAGGCCATCCCAAGGCTGCCATCGACGAGCTGGGCAGCGAGGCCGACGAGGGCCAGCAAAGCGATCTTGAACATGTCACGGAAACTAAGCGAAGCCGACGTTTATTGTCAATTCCGATCGGTTTAGTATGTTTTGGTTCTCAGGGGTCGTTACTCCACGCCTGTGGGTCGTTCACCAGCGCTCGCACGTCATCCGGCAACCGCTGATCCCTCAGGTCGGCGAGGCTCACTTCGTCGAGCACCCGGCGCACCGCAACGCGTACCGCTACCCATACCGGCAGCAGCATCTTGGCCTCCTCCCGGTAATCCAGGTCAGGGGGCCGCTCACCGTTGACGAAGACCAGCGGACCGTCAATGCCGCGGACCGCCTGACCCAGCGAGATGTCCTTGGCGCAGCGCGAGAGCCGGTGTCCGCCCTGTCGTCCGCGCTGGCTCGTCACGAGCCCAGCTCGTCGCAGATCGCCGAGCACCGCCTCCAGGAACCGTGGGGGGATGTCCTGGGCCTGAGCGATCTGATCGGCGGTGACTCGTTCTGGGTCTGCTCTGGCCAGAACCAGCAGCGCCCGAACGGCATAGTCAGCTTTCGCGGATATCCTCATCTGCGTACTATCGCGCAGGCGCCAAGGACGGAGCCAATGCCACCGACCCCGGTAGGCTCAGCCGCGCAGCTTCCGCCCCCGTGCTTGGAGACCCATGACCGACGCTTCGCAGATGGATAACCCCGCCCTCGATGTGACCCCAGAATTCGATGTTGTCCTGCTGGGCACCGACATCGGTATCTACGCCCTGGCCCGAGCCTTCCGCGAGCGTTACGGCCTGAACAGCACGATCATCTCCCGAGTCGTGGCTGGCCCCATCGCGGACTCACAGTTCATCGAGACGATCGAACTCGGCGAGACTGCCGAACGTCAGGACACGCTGAACGCCCTGGAGGCTCAGGGTCGCAAGCGCAAAAGCGCCAACCCCGACCGCCCGGTGCTCCTGCTTTCCAACGCCGACTCGTTCTCGCGGATGCTCAGCGACCAACAGGAATGGCTGTCCCAGTGGTACGTCGTGCCAGCCGTAGCCAAGGATGTCCTCGACATGGTCGCGGACAAGATCGAATTCGATCGGGTATGCGCCGAGCTCGGGATCCCCACACCACGTACCTTGATCCAGGACTTCTCCGGCGCGGACGAGGCGGACTGGACACCTGAGGTTGTCGACCTGACCTTCCCTGTGGTCGCCAAGCCGGCGGTCGGAGCGGCATACGAGGGCTTGCGGTTCGAGGGTAAGAACAAGATCTACAAGGTCGATTTCGCTGCGGAGCTCGTGGATATCTTTGGTCGGGTCAAGGATGCCGGTTTCCGGGACCGTTTCGTCGTGCAGGAGTTGATCCCCGGGGACGACACGGCGATGCGATCGATCACCGCATACGTCGACGGCTCCGGCAAGGCGACCCTGCTGGCAACGGCCCAGGTGCTGTTGCAAGAGCACCAGCCGTTGGCAATCGGCAACCCGGCGGCCATGGTGACGACCGCATACCCAGAGCTGATGCAGCAAGCCGAGCGCTTCCTGCAACACGTGGGCTATCGCGGCTTCGCCAACTTCGATGTCAAGCTCGACCCGCGCGACGGCGTGATGAAGTTCTTCGAGATGAATCCTCGCATCGGCCGCAACAATTTCTATGTCACCGCGGCCGGCGCGAACGTCGCAGAGTTCATCACCACCGATCTGATTCAGCATGAGTCGCACGAGCAGGTCGTGGTGCGCAACGAGATCCTCTACTGCGTGCTGCCGATGTTCCTGCTCCGCCGCTACCTCGACGCCGATCAAAAGGCCCTGGTCAAGCGGGTGTCACGTAAGGGTGTCTTCCACCCGCTCGTCACCAAAGACTCGTTCAAACGAAAGTTGTACGTTGCCGCTGCCAAGGCCAACTACGTGCGCAAGTACGCCCGCTACTACCCCAAACAGACCGAGTCGGGCTTCTGAAGCCAGCACTGCCGGACTGTCACTCATCTTTCATACACTGAGCACATGACTCTCGCTCGTCGCGCACCGCTCCGCGCCCTGATGGTAGGCGCGATGTCGGCGGTGCTGATCGTCGCCGGTCCGGTGTCGGCGAGCTTTGCCCACGACGAATTGCTGGACTCGGAGCCAGCCGACGGCGTCGAGGTGCAGACTCCGCCCGACGGCGTCGTCCTCGAGTTTTCTGGTGAGATCGCGCCAGTCGGCACGTTTGTGGTGATCGAGGGCCCGCTGGGCGAGGTCACTGATGGTGAACCGGTCGTTGAGGGCTCCGCCGTCACCCAGCCCCTCCTTGCCGACGTGCCGCCGGGAGATTACTCGGTGACGTGGCGTGTGACGTCATCGGATGGTCACCCCATCTCCGGTGAATTCGGCTACACCGTGGCTTCGGCAGGGCCGGAGGCTCAAGGCGACGAGCCCTCGGATCCCGCCGAGGGCGGGGCAACGCCGGATGACGACGCGAGCACGGGGACCGGCCCTCCACCCCCTCCGGATAACGCTGAAGCCACCGGGATCGATCGTGCGGCGGATACCGCTGCGGCTCCCGCTTCCGGCGATGCATCCGGGGACTCCGGCACCGCGCCCTGGG
Source organism: Ornithinimicrobium sp. (assembly GCA_049671385.1). Taxonomy (GTDB): domain Bacteria; phylum Actinomycetota; class Actinomycetes; order Actinomycetales; family Dermatophilaceae; genus Ornithinicoccus. The sequence continues at coordinate 6,570 of JBATUU010000055.1, forward strand.
TATGGGGCGTGCTCGCCTTGGCCATCGTCACGCTGGGGGGCCTCGGAGCCGTCGCGGTCCGTCGCCGCTGAGGCCTCAAGCAGGACTAGAGCTCTGCCGCGCGGGATATCGAGACGAGACGGGAGGGCGATGCGACTGCAGTGCGGATGCTCATGTAACGTAGGACCCACGATTCATACACATTCCCGGGCCTGCTCCGCGGTCTGGTAGGCCACATATGGTCACCGACAGCGATGCTCCCCGGCAGACGCACGAGGGGGTCACGCCATGGGGCGCGGCCGGGCAAAAGCCAAGCAGACCAAAGTCGCCCGGAGACTGAAGTACTACTCTCCGGACACTGACTTATCCGCCTTAGAGCAGGAGTTGAGGGGCAGCGACGGCGAAATACTCGCATCCCAGCCCTCATCTTCAGCGGTGGACGATAGCGAGTTCGAGGACACCTACCGACGGGGAACTCCTTCGTCGAACGGTGACTCCGGGTCTTCGTCCGACGATGCTGAAGGCGCCACAGCGAACGGGAGCACGACGAACGGGAGCAAGGCGGGTGCGGTCCGCGCCAAGCCGACTCCTCCCCCGTCGATCACCCCCGGGTCGTGGATGAAGAAGCAGACCTGACCTCACTGGCTCAAGCCTCGATGGTGTATCCGTGCGCTGACGGACCACTCGTAGGTCAGAGGTAGTCGCCGATCAGGCTGACTGATCCTCCGTCAACGCCTTTGGCCCCTTGCCCCTGAGCCTGGTCTGCTGAGGCTGACGCTTCCTCTATATCTCCGAGCACCCACGACGGCCAGCCGATCTGCCGCAACCGCTCGGCTGCTGCCGAACTGTGCTCAGCGGGGACGATCACGACGAAGCCGATGCCCATGTTGAGGGTGCGCTCCACATCGTCAGCAGGCACGTTGCCCCATCCTTGAATAGCGCTGAACACCGCTGGCGGCGTCCAGGTCGAGCGCTCCAACACTGCGTGCAAACCCGCGGGTAGGACCCGAGCAACGTTGGCTGCCAAACCGCCTCCGGTGATGTGCGACATCGCATGTACGTCGATACCAGGAGCGCGGATCAACTCCAACAGCCCAGCCGTGTAGATCCGGGTGGGCTCCAGGGCCTCTTCGCCCAACGTCCGGCCGAACTCGGGCACGTACTCATCCCACATCATCCCCGCAGTGGCCACCACCTTGCGCACCAGCGAGTAGCCGTTGGAATGAAGTCCCGAGGAGCCCACCGCGACGACGGCGTCACCCTGACGTACCCGATGCGGGCCCAGCAGATTCGCATGCTCGACAACGCCTGTGGCGGCACCGGCCACGTCGTACTCCTCTGGGCCCAACAGACCGGGGTGCTCCGCCGTTTCCCCGCCGACCAGGGCCACGCCGGCCAGCTCGCAGCCCCGCGCAATCCCGGTCACAAGGGCCGCGATGCGCTCCGGCACGACCTTGCCGCAGGCAATGTAGTCGGTCATGAACAATGGCTCGGCCCCACAGACGACGATGTCGTCAACGACCATCCCGACCAAGTCGATACCGATCGTGTCGTGGATGTCCATGGCCTGTGCAATAGCCACTTTGGTGCCGACTCCGTCGGTGCTGGAGGCAAGGACAGGCCGAGTCATCCCGCGCAGTGCCGAGGCATCGAACATTCCGGCGAAGCCGCCCAGCCCGCCGAGCACCTCCGGACGGGTGGCACCAGCGATGGCTGACTTCATCAGAGCGACCGCACGATCCCCGGCTTCGACGTCGACGCCTGATCCGGCGTACGTCACCGGCTCACTGCGCGCAGCCTGGCCCTCCGGGGGCGCGCCCATCGCTTCCTTCGGCTCCTCAGATGGCGATCTCACGGGCGGGTAAGGGCCGCGGTGCCGCCTCGCGCCGCGCTGATCGGCACACCCTCGACGTCAAGCACACCCTGGTCCGGGTGGGCCGGAGGCAGATCGGCCGTGCCCACCTCAGTCGGATCAGTGCCATGCGCGACGGGGAACTCCAACTCCAAGACATCTTTAGCGCGCTGCTCTTCCTCGGGGACACCGATCGGGTAGACCCCAGAGAAGCAGGCGGTGCACAGTGAGTTTTCGTCCTGCTCCGTTGCGCCGACCATCCCTGCCTCACTGATGTAGCCCAGCGAGTCGGCGCCGATCGAAGCGCAGATGTCGTCGCTGCTCAAACCATTGGCAATCAACTCAGCGCGGGTGGCGAAGTCGATGCCGTAGAAGCAGGGCCAGCGCACCGGCGGCGAGGAGATCCGTACGTGCACCTCGGCTGCTCCGGCCTCACGCAACATCCGGACCAGCGCACGCTGGGTATTGCCGCGCACAATCGAGTCATCCACCACGATCAACCGTTTGCCGCGGATCACGTCGCGCAGTGGGTTCAACTTGAGCCGGATGCCCAACTGTCGGATCGTCTGGCTGGGCGCGATGAACGTCCGGCCGACGTAGGCGTTCTTGACCAGACCCGCGCCATACGGGATCCCGGAAGCCTCGGCGTAGCCGATGGCTGCCGGCGTTCCCGACTCCGGGGTGGGCATGACCATGTCTGCCTCGACCGGGTGTTCCTGGGCAAGTCGGCGCCCCATCTCCACCCGGGTCTCGTGCACCGAGCGGCCGTTGAGCGCGGTATCGGGACGGGCCAGGTAGACGTACTCGAACACGCAACCTTTCCGGGCCGGCTCAGCGAACCGGCGTGTCCGCAGGCCGTGCTCATCGATCGCGATCAACTCTCCGGGCTCTACCTCGCGGACAATGCTCGCGCCCACGATGTCCAGCGCGGCGGTCTCTGAGGCAACCACCCAACCGCGCTCCAAGCGGCCCAGAACCAAGGGGCGCACACCCTGCGGGTCCCGGGCGGCATACACCGTTTGCTCGTCGCAGAACACTAGCGAGAACGCCCCGCGCAACATCGGCAGAACCTCCATCGCCGCCGACTCCAGGGTGCGATCCTCATCAGCGGTCAGCAGTCCGGTGATCAACGCAGTGTCGGTCGTGTTGCCGCGACGCACCTCGCCGGAGGCATACCGCAGGTCGCCGCCGTGCATTTCGATGAGCCGCTCTCGCAACTCGCTGGTGTTGATCAAGTTGCCATTGTGTGCGAGCGCTACAGTCCCTCCGGTGGTGCCGCCGAGGGTGGGCTGGGCGTTCTCCCAGTTGCTGCCTCCGGTGGTGGAGTAGCGGCAGTGGCCGATCGCCAGGTGGCCCTTCAGTGAGGCGAGCGAGGCTTCATCGAAGACCTGAGCGACCAGACCGACGTCCTTGAAGACCAGCAGTGATCGGCCATCGCTTGTCGCGATCCCAGCAGCTTCTTGGCCTCGGTGTTGCAGCGCATACAAACCGAAGTAGGTGAGCTTGGCGACTTCGTCATCTGGGGCCCACACGCCAAACACGCCGCACGCGTCTTGCGGCAGGGACTCCTCAGGTAGGAGGTCATGCGACAAACGGCCATCGGGTCGAACCACGGTCTCAGTCTGGCACAGTCACCGCCTGCGCAAACTTCTCCATTCGGCGAAGAGATAGATGACGGCACCGAGCATCCCGAAGACCAGCGCACCGGCCCCGCCCAGCACGATCATCTCTTGGCCCGGCGAGGCAACTTGGCTGTTTGGTCCGGTGACGGCGAGCACTACACCGATGATGGCGCCGATGATGGCGCCCGTGGCGAGAAAAGGGACCATCCGCGGGCCGCGGCGCTCTGAACCCACGGGGACCACGCGTTCCTGATCCACTCGAGGATCGGTGCCAGGCTGCTCGTTGCTCATTCCTCTAGGCTACGCCGCCCATCTCATCGGGTCAGGCACCGACCTTCTGTGACCCCATCTGCGCCACGCCTCCCAGATGAGCACCCTCGGCGCAAAAGTGCGGCTTCTTGGGCGCACTTCTGCGAGTACGGCGGTCTCCTCGATCTAGGCCGGTAGGTCAATCTGATCGAGCACGGCTTCGTCAACCCGGTATGGCGCATCAGGGCGTGGCCAGTGCGTGACGACGTCGGTGAAGCCAAGGTCTGCCGCTCGCCCCACCTGCTCGGCGAAGAAGTCAGCGCTGGTGAGAGCGGGCACACCGCAGGCATCGAGCGACAGATATCGGTCCAATGGCTGGTGTGCGCTGCCAGCCGGCTGGTCGGTCTCGGCTTCGATGCCGTCAAACCGTCGCGAGATATCGGCGATCTGCGACCACCATCGCTCGTGGCGTCCGCGGTCGCTATCGTCAGGGTCGATCTCCCGCCCCGCAGGTCCAGTCGTGAGCCACCCCTGGCCATAGCGCGCCGCCAGGGCCATCGACTTGGGGCCGTTGGCGGCGATGACAAAGGGGACCCTCGGCCGTTGCACACACCCGGGGTTGTTGCGGGCATCCTCGGCAGCGTAAAACTCGCCGGAGTGATCAACGTGGTCCTCGCGCAGCGTGAGGTCCAGCAACTCCACGAACTCAGCAAATCGACGTGTGCGCTCGCCTCGGCTCAGGTGCTGGCCGAGGATCTCCGCGTCCCGGTCACCGCCCGCGCCCAGACCAAGGCTGATCCTTCCGGCGCTGATGTCATCCAGCGTCACGGTGTCGCGCATGAAGGTGACCGGATGGCGGAAGTTCGGTGAGGCGACAAATGTGCCGAGTCGGATGCGCTCGGTGACCATGGCCGCTGCAGTCAAGGTGGCGACGGTCGAGTGCCAGGGCGCGTCTGGCAGCCCGGCCCACACCAGGTGGTCATACGTCCAGGCATGGTCAAAGCCCAGCTCCTCGGCACGACGCCAGATCGGCTCCGCCTGTGACCAGGAGTACTCGGGCAGGATGCACACGCCGTATCGCACGCCCTCACCCTAGTTCTCGACCCCGAAGGTCGAACCGAGGGTTGCCTTGACGGCCGACAACTCTGCGCTCAGCGGGGCCACAGGGGCAGCTGGTCGGCCAGGTCAGCGCGCTGGCCGCTAGCTCGCACGGCGCCGCCCTCTCGCGCAGCCGCCCAGGTATGCCGTCCGGTCGCCAACAGCAACCAGGTGGCTGGATCGGTTTCGATCACGTTGGGCGGGGTGCCCCGCTTGTGCGCTGGCCCACCGAGGCATTGGACTGCGCCGAACGGCGGCACCCGGACCTCGACGGAGTGCCCTGGAGCTCTCGCTGCCAATTCCTCCAGGGTGTAGCGCACCGCCGTTGCCTGGACCTGACGGGGTAGGGCATCGATCTGCGGCGCAGCACGGCATACCTCGAGTGCGCGCTCACCCTCATCAACCGGCACTCGCCGACGCGCGGGCACCACTCAATCCAACGGATCGCGCTCGATCGGACAGGACATGCACCGGGGTCCACCGCGACCACGTCCCAACTCACCACCGGCGATCTCCAAGACCTCGACGCCTTGGGACCGCAGGTAGTTGTTGCTGACGGTATTGCGCTCATACCCGACCACCACACCTGGCTCCAGGGCTAACACGTTGCACCCGTCGTCCCACTGCTCTCGGGCAGCTGCCGCAGGGTTCTGGTCGGCGGCCAGCACACGCAGCGCCTCCAGGCCCAGGCCATCGGCGATGACCTGCTCCATCTCAGCGGCCGGGTGGGCCTCGATCTCGACGCTCGCGCCGCCATCGCTATCAGCGCCGGCAGTGAAGGTCCACGAGGGCAGATCGGGCAACCCCCGATACCGGGTGAACGACTCCTGATCAACCATCGTCATCACTGTGTCCAGGTGCATCACAGCGCGCGACTTCGGCATATCGACGGCGATCACCCGGTCGATCTCTGCCGAGGTCAGCATGCTGTGTGCCAACCGTTCCACCCCCTGAGCGCTGGTGCGCTCGCTCAACCCGATCAAGACCGTGCCGTTGCCGGGCACCAGGATGTCTCCACCCTCAGCCGTCGCCGGGCCGGCCTCCAAGCCGTGGCACCACCACGGCGCATCATTGCTGGCGAACATCGGGTGGTAGGTGTAGATCGCTGCGTAGTGGACCGTCTCGCGGCGCCGGGCCTTCTTGTGCATCGAGTTCACCGCGACGCCCCCGTAGACCCACGCCGAGGTGTCCCTGGTGAACAAATGGTTGGGCAGCGGGGTCAACACCGACTCGTGGTCGGCCAACTGTCCGATGACGACCGAGCTGGGCCGCTCGATCCGCTCCAGCATCTCGGCTTTGGTGATTCCGCCGATCAAGAACCGGGCGAGATCTTCGTCACTCATCTCTTCAAACATCGCCATCAACTGATCGGCGGCCAGCGGCCCGACGTGACGCTCGTCCAGCGATTGCTTCAACACGAACTCGCGCGCGGCGGGCACCGCGAGCGTCTGCGTCAACAACTCGTCGAAGTAGTGCACTTGCACATCGCGGGCGCGCATCACCTCGACGAACCCATCGTGTTCCTCTTGGGCTCGCTCGACCCACAAGATCTCGTCGTAGAGCAGGCTCTCCTTGTTGTCCGGGGTGAGCCGGTGCATCTCCAGTCCGGGCCGGTGCACGATCACCTGCCGCAGCCTGCCGACCTCTGAGCCCACATGAAACGTCATCGCACTAGCCTCTCGTTGCCGACACCGGTCGCCGCCCATCCTGTCACCGAGCGTTGGCCGATGGGCAGCCCCGAGTGCAACGAGGTTGCGCAGGCCTACGCCGCGATAGACGAGCGGACGGTGATCACGAGGATGCTGCCTCCCTGACACCCGCTTCGACGCGAGCGCCGAGGTCGGTGTCGACGTTGCTCCAGTATTCGAAAGCTCGCTGCAGCACAGGCTCACTGACGCCATCGAGCAAGTGGCCGACGATGTTGTCGACGAGTCGCTCACGCG
>JBATUU010000056.1:0-2420 GCA_049671385.1 Ornithinimicrobium sp.
GCACTGGATCGCCTGCAGGAGCGAACGGGCAAGACGCTGGGCTCACCCACCAAGCCGCTGCTGGTCGCGGTGCGCTCCGGTGCCGTGGTGTCCATGCCCGGCATGATGGACACGATTCTCAACCTGGGGGTCAGCGCCGAGACCGTTGAAGCGCTGGGCAGAGAATCGGATAATCCGCGGTTTGCCTGGGACTCCTACCGCCGCTTTCTGCAGATGTACGGCGAGGTCGTCGAGGGGGTGCCCGCCTACGCATACGCCGATGTGCTCGATGAGATGAAGCGGGACCGGGGAGTCGATCAGGACACGGCGCTGAGCACCGAGGACCTGAAGGAGTTGGTGAGCAAATTCCTCGAGGTTTCCCGCGAGCACATGGGCGAAGAGATGCCCACTGACCCCCGAGATCAACTCCGTCGCTCCGTCGATGCCGTCTTCAAGTCATGGCAGACACCGCGAGCCGGCGTGTATCGCAAGGCCAACGGGATCCCGGACTCGTTAGGCACGGCCGTCAACGTCATGCAAATGGTGTTTGGCAATCGTGGTCAAACCTCAGCCACCGGGGTCTGCTTCACCCGAAACCCATCCACGGGAGCCCAGGAGCTCTATGGCGAGTTCCTGCTGGATGCCCAGGGCGAAGACGTGGTCGCGGGCATCCGGACGCCGCGACCGCTCGCCGAGTTGGAAGACGTGCTGCCGGAGGCTTTCACGCAGCTGATGGACACCATGCGCCTGCTCGAAGAGCACTACGGGGACATGCAGGACATTGAGTTCACCGTCGAGGAGGGCACGTTGTATCTCCTGCAGACGCGCTCCGGGAAGCGGACTGCTGCAGCTGCCTTCAAGGTCGCACGCGACATGGTCACCGAGGGGAAGATCGACCAGAAGCAGGCGCTACGCCGCGTTGAGGCAGCACAACTCGACCAGCTTTTACACCCGGCTATCGACCCCGAGCACGGCGAGAAGCCGGTCACGCAAGGCCTGAACGCCTCCCCCGGCGCCGCAGTCGGCGCGGTCGTTTTTGACTCCGACACCGCCGAAGCTCGTGGTAAAGCCGGTGACCCGGTGGTATTGGTCAGTTGGGAGACCTCGCCGGATGACATCGCCGGGGTGATCCAAGCCCAGGGTGTGCTGACCGCCCATGGCGGAATGACCTCGCACGCTGCCGTGGTCGCCCGAGGCATGGGAAAGCCGTGCGTTGCCGGAGCATCCAACATCAACATCGATGTCTCGGGCAAGACAATGACTGTCGGCGAGCAGATCTTCAAGGAGGGCGACACGATCACCTTGGACGGCTCGACCGGAGAGGTCTACGCCGGGGCGCTGAGCCTGGTGCCGCCACAGCTCAACGAGGACTTCTCAGCAATCGTTTCCTGGGCCGATGACATCCGCCGACTGGGCGTTCGAGCCAATGCCGACACCGCTGCGGACGCGACCAAGGCGCGAGAGTTCGGTGCTGAGGGCATCGGCCTGTGCAGGACCGAGCACATGTTCATGTCGCCGGATCGGTTGCCCGCCATGCGATCCATGATCTTGGCCGACGACGACGCGACCCGAGCCGAAGCCCTCGCCTCGATTCTGCCGATGCAGCAAGAAGACTTCGAGGGCATCTTCACCGCGATGTCGGGGTTGCCGGTCACGATCCGGCTGCTGGACCCGCCGCTGCATGAGTTCCTTCCTGACGTGATCGAGCAGTCGTTGATGGTGCAGAGTCTGCAGGCGCAGGCAGATGCCGGCCGCGAGGTCGAGGACCTTGCGGTGCAGCGCCACCTCCTCGATCAGGTCAAGAAACTGACCGAGATGAACCCGATGCTCGGCACCCGGGGGGTCCGGCTCGCGCTGCTCTACCCGCAGATCCCGCAGATGCAGGTGGCGGCGATAGCTCGTGCCGCCTTCGCGGTAGCCGCTGATGGCGGTGAGCCGATCGTCGAGATCATGGTGCCACTGGTTGCCTTTGCCGAGGAGTTGCGGATGATGCGCACCCTCATCGAGGACACGTTGGCCCAAGAGTTCGAGGCTTCGGGTCAGAGTTTCGCGTATCGGATCGGCACCATGATCGAAATCCCGCGGGCCGCCATCGTCGCTCATCAGATCGCCGAGCACGCCGACTTCTTCTCCTTCGGCACCAACGACCTGACCCAGACCGGGATCGGCATCTCGCGCGACGACGCCGAGGGCAGCTTTCTGACGGCATACCAGGAGCAGGACGTGGTGCCTAGCAATCCGTTTGCCACGATCGATCCCGACGGCGTAGCCGAGTTAGTCAGGATCGGCGCCAGGGGTGGGCGTGCGACTAAGGAAGACCTCAAACTAGGGGTATGCGGTGAACACGGTGGCGACCCACAGTCGATCGCCATCTTCGAGAAGATCGGGCTGAACTACGTCTCCTGCTCGCCCTACCGGGTGCCGATTGCGCGCTTTGCGGC
>JBATUU010000057.1:0-2511 GCA_049671385.1 Ornithinimicrobium sp.
CTGCTGCAGTCGCAAGATACGCAGTTGGTGGACGTTTCGTCGGTCGTCACACGCAAGGCGGGGGACCTGCGTGCCGAGCACGGCCTCAAGACGTGGGACGCGATCCACCTCGCCACCGCAATCCTCGCCAAGGTGGACGTGCTGATCGTGCGCGACGACGACTTCCCGCTCGGGGATTGCGAGGGCGTCTATGTCTCCCGGCCGTTCGACATCGACGACGACAAGATCCCGGGCCTGCTCGCGCCATAGCTTCGCGAGTATGGATCCAGTGGCATTCGCCGCCAACGCCTACCTCCACAATCTCCCCACGCCGAGCTACACCTCCTCGACAGCGGCCACCGCCTTAGCAGCTCTTTCGAGATCACTTCGCGTAGTCGGTGGCCACCGGGGAACCGGACTACGAGGGCGGCTCGTGGCCGCGAGGTTCCGGGTCCGAAACTCGATCCTGCACTGGCGCGCTCCGCGAGCCGATCCCGCTACAGGGCGTCTGGTGGTAACCGATCGTGGGGTCGGATCGCGCTGCACAAATGCTTGAATGACCGGCATGGTTCTTCGCTTTCCTCCACCTCTTCACGCTGGTGACCGGATCGGCGTCACTTCTCCGTCGGCCGGTGTGGGAGCGAAGGGCAAGGCACGGATCGAGTTCTGCATCGACTGGCTTCAGCAGCGCGGTTACGACGTGGCCCTCGGTGAGTGCATGGGTGCTGATCAGTGGGTCTCTGCGCCGAAGGAGCAGCGGGCTGCGGAGCTGACCACAATGCTGACCGATCCGAGCATTCGCGCCATCATTCCCCCTTGGGGAGGTGCCGGTACGGCACTTGACCTGCTGGACCAGCTGGACTACGACCTCATTGCCTCAGCGGACCCGACATGGGTCATCGGCTACTCAGACTCCTCGACATGGATGGTCCCACTCACACTGCTCACCGGCCTACCTACGCTTCACGGCGACAATCTGGCGGACACGCCCTACCAGACGCCGCCTGAGCTGACTCATTGGCTGGACTTCGCAGCCGTTACAGGACCGGTAAGCCAGCGCGACAGTCGGCTGATCGCCGGATGGAACCCTCTGACCGATGCGACCGCCACGGACTGGAAGCATCAAGGCTCGGGGACCTGGCGGCTGCACGGCGCAAATGAGCTCGACGTGACCGGGACACTCATCGGCGGATGCATCGAGGTCATGACCGGAATCGCCGGAACGCACTACGGCGATATGCGCAGGTTCGGCTCAGAGCAGGGGGACCTGGTGGTCTACCTTGAGGCCGCGAACGAGGAAGCCTTCGCGATCTGCCGGCACCTTCACCACTTGCGGTACACAGGGTGGTTCGACCACGCGACGGCGATCCTCATCGGGCGCACGAGCGCTCCGGCATCGGAGGGCGATGGAGGACTCACCCAGGAAGCAGCAGTCCTGGACGCGCTCGGCGGCCTGGGTATCCCCATCGTCTTCGACCTTGAAATTGGTCACGTCCCACCGCACCTGCCCCTACTGAACAGTACTACCGCGCGGGTGACCGTGAAGGACGAGACTCACCAGATCGTTCAGTCCTGGCCACAGCCACCAGCCTGAACCCGAACCCCCGACTCGTGGCCCCACTCAGAGCAGGCTCACGCACATCGCATGTACCTTCCGAATGCCCCGTTCACCGATCCCCTGTGGAACGGCTTGCCCCGTGGCGGTCGGTCACTCCTGCTGGGGCCGCTCGAACGCTGATAGCCGTTCGACTGGCGGAATTTCCTCCGTGAGCGAATCGACAGTCCTGCGGCCTTTACTACAACGTAAGACACAACTGCATAGTCAGCGGGATCGACTAAGCCGTCGCCCCGGCGCTGGCTGTGGTGGGTGTTCCCTGATGAAACTCGAGTAACCACCTGGAGTCTGTCCGCGACCAGATCGAGCTACGGTTCGCTCGCAGACCGTCCATCTCGCTTTGGTAGTTGAGAAGGACGTGGTCCTGGCCCAGGAGCCTCATGGTTAGGCCGCGAAGAGGTAGCACTGCCGAAAAATCTCCGACTTCGACATCCAGGATCTCGCTGCGGGTGTATCGCTTCCCTGATTGTCCGAACTCAACGAAGTCCGCCGCAAGATGTGCTTCCATCCAGCGGCGATCGCCCCGCGTCTGGGGCCGCCACATGCCCTCTTCGAGCTCTTCTAGTTCTTGCTGGTATTTCACGCGGCTACGATCCCACAGGGGTAGATCATTAGTACCGGTACCGGATCCGCGGCCGGGACGCGCGCTCGCGCGCGGTTCCCACAGATGCTCTCGATGCCATCGTCGTGCGTCGACAGGTCCAACCACGGTCCGAAGGGTACGGCTGTGCCGACCGTCAGCGAAGGGCGATCAGAGCTGGATCGCTACGACTGCCCGCCGAGCTGACGGCCGATGTACTTCGACGAAGCCCGCGCCCAGGAAGGCGCTCAGCACCCCGGGATGCAGCTCCTCGTTGAGAGCCGAGCCGGTGGCCATCGGGTATCCCTCCAGCACCCGCGCTCCGGCATCCCGGGCG
>JBATUU010000058.1:0-5002 GCA_049671385.1 Ornithinimicrobium sp.
GTGATCACGGTGGTCATCGCGCAACGGTCGGTCCCAGAATCCCGAGACCCGGAGTCCGTGCCCGGCTTCGACATCAGCGGATCGGCGCTCGCGGTCGTGGGGCTTGCCGGAGCAACGTATGCGCTGATCGAGTGGGGCGCCCTGGCGGCGGTGCTGGCCGCTGCCCTGGGCGTGGTCGCTAGCGCCGCGTTCATCGTCGTTGAGAAACGCTCCAAGCACCCGCTGATGCCTCTGTCGATGTTCTCCAACCGCACGTTCAGCGCGGCCAACCTGATGACGCTGCTGGTGTACGCGGCGCTCGGCGCGATCTTCTTCTTCCTGGTGCTGCACCTACAAACGGTTGCCGGGTACACGGCGCTGCAGGCGGGGTTGGCGACCCTGCCGATCACGGTGTGCATGCTGTTCCTATCGGCTCGTGGTGGGCGCCTCGCCACTCGGATCGGGCCACGGATCCCGATGACCTTCGGGCCGCTGGTGATGGCGGTCGGCGTGTTGTGGCTGCTGACCGTGGGGGCGGACACGGTGTACTGGGTGCATGTGCTGCCCGGGATGACGATCTTCGGGTTGGGGCTGTCGCTGATGGTGGCGCCGCTGACCTCGACAGTGTTGGCGGCCGCCGCTGATCGACACGCCGGGATCGCCAGCGGCGTCAACAACGCGATTGCGCGGACCGGCTCGCTGCTGGCCGTGGCTGCCCTGCCGGTGATGGTGGGACTCGCGGGTGATGACTACGCCGTACCTGCTGCATTTGATGCCGGCTATCAGCGTGCCTTGCTCATCTGTGCCGTGATGTTGCTGATCGGCGGAGCGATCTCATGGCTGCTGATCCCGGCCAAGCTCGCCGACTGCGCGCCCAAGCCAGTCACCACCGCTGGCTAGCCGCCGATGGCGCTCATCGGACGATGCGGCTGCAGGAAGCCGGGCTCGTTGATGCCGTGGCCTGGCAACTTGGCACCAATGCTGGCCCGGAACATCGCAGCCAACTCCTCGTCGCTGGCACCATCGCGCAGGGGTGTGCGTAGGTCGGTCTCGCCCGCGGCGAAGAGGCAGTTGCGTAGTTGCCCATCGGCAGTCAGGCGCACTCGGTCGCAGGCTCCGCAGAACGGCGAGGTCACCGAGGCGATGACCCCGACGGTGGCTGGGCCCCCGTCGACGTAGAACAACTCGGCCGGGGCGCTGCCTCGCTGGGGCACCGGGGTCAGGTCGTATCGAGGGGCCAGCAGCGCATGGATCTCCGCGCCGGTGATCATCGACTCACGGTGCCAGGTGTGCCCCGCGTCCAACGGCATCTGCTCGATGAAGCGCAGCTCGTAGCCGTGCTCCAGCGCAAAGGCCAGCAAGTCTGGCGCCTCGTGGTCGTTGACTCCGCGCAGCAGCACGGTGTTGAGCTTGACGGGGGTGAGCCCGGCGTCCGCCGCGGCCCGGATACCGACCAGGGTGTCGTCGAGGCGGTCCCGGCGCGCCATCTGGTGGAACGTGTCTGCGTGCAAGGTGTCCAGGCTGATGTTGACCCGCGACAGCCCGGCGTCAGCGAGAGCCTGAGCCGCCTTGTCCATACCTAACGCGTTGGTCGTCATCGACACCTCGACCGGGCCATCGACGCCCTCGAGCGCTGCTATACCGCCCACCATGTCGACCAGGTCTCGGCGCAGCAGGGGCTCTCCACCGGTGAGGCGCACCTCGGTGATGCCCAGCGAGACCGCTACAGATGCCAGGCGCAGCAACTCGTCGGTGCTGAGCATGGTGGTCTTGGCCAGCCAGGGCACCCCCTGCTCCGGCATGCAGTAGGTGCACCGCAGCGAGCACCGGTCGGTCACCGAGATGCGCAGGTCGCGGTGCACCCGGTCGAAGCGGTCGACCAGGGGCAGGGGGCTCAACAGTTCAGGCATGTGTCATCCATCGTAAGTCGTGTACGCAACTCGGCACGTCGCGTATGCGCTCGCTGCGGTATCCCTCCGGTGTCCTTCTGTTGCCACGGTGTCCCGCTTCAGCGAGGCACTCGGTTAACAAGGGGACACCATGCAGGTCAGCGCTGCTCGCCGAGGACCCGTTCGGGGTGGGTATAGACGTTCAGCGAGGTGCCGCGGACAAAGCCGACCATCGTCATACCGGCTGCTTGGGCCGTTTCGATAGCCAGCGAACTCGGAGCGGACACAGCGCTGATGATGGGCACGCCGGCGAGATATGCCTTCTGTGCCAACTCGAACGACACGCGACCGCTGACCTGCAGCACGTGCCCACGTAGCGGCAACAGGTCTTGCTGCATCGCCCAGCCGATCACCTTGTCGACAGCGTTGTGCCGCCCCACGTCCTCGCGCACCACCAAGGGTTCGCCGCTGGCGGTGAATAGCCCTGCGGCATGCAAGCCTCCGGTGCGCTCGAAGGTGGGCTGCGCCTCGCGCAGTCGCTCGGGCAAGGCAAGCAGGGTGGCCGCTGAGATCTGCGCGCTGTCCGAGCTCAGGTCGTACGCCGCGCGGACAGCGAGCTCATCGATGCTGGCCTTGCCGCATACACCGCAGGCGCTGGACGTCAGGAAAGACCGGGTCCGACCGCTGTCGATGGGGTCGGACACCCCGGGTGCGAGGAGCACTTCGATCACGTTGTACGTGTTGACCTCGGTGCCGGTTCCATCGTCCATCACGGCACCGGCGCAGTAGCGAGCGTTCAGGAGGTCGGTCTTGGCGGCGATGATGCCCTCGGCATGGAGAAAGCCGTGCAGCCACTCGATGTCGTGGCCGGGAGTGCGCATCGTGACGGTGAGTGGACGCTGGCCGATACGCAGCTCCAACGGCTCCTCGACCACAATGGTGTCCGGCCGCGAGCGCGAAGTCACCTGGCCGCTCGTGGGGTCGAGCGCATACCGCAGGGTGCGTTGTCGCACGGTCACTCGTCCCACGTTGCGCCTCCTCACCCGCCCTGCGAAGTATGACGCAGCGCTTCTCGCTGCCGCATGCTGCGGCTGTCGATGACAGCGATGTCGAAGGACAATCTGTTCCGCCACGCCCTGAGACGTGTTGAGATGATGCACAGGAGGACAGGCGAGGATGGACCCATGACTGATCGCGAGTACGACCTCATCCTTGTTGGTGCCACCGGCTTTGTCGGCCGGCTGACGGCTGCATACCTGGCGAAGTCAGCTCCGAGCGATCTGCGCATCGCGCTCGCCGGCCGATCCCAGGACAAGTTGGAGCGCGTCCGCGCCGATCTGCCACAGGCTGCACACGACTGGCCCCTGCTGACCGTGGACGTGACCGACGCCCAGGCCGCCGCCGATATCAGCGCCGCCAGCCGTGTCATCGTGACCACCGTCGGCCCCTACGCAACGTACGGCCGTGAGCTCATCGCCGCCTGCGCCGAGCACGGCACCCACTACGCCGACCTCACCGGTGAGGTGCTGTTCGTACATGAAGCGATCACGCAGCATCACCATCGCGCTGTCGAGACCGGCGCTCGGCTGGTGCCCTCGTGCGGGTTCGACTCGGTGCCATCCGATCTTGGCGTGATGCTCGCCGACCAGGCTGCGGCCGCAGCAGGTGAGGGACGCGTCGTCGAGGCAACGCTGCATGTGCGCCGAGCCAAGGGTGGCTTCAGCGGCGGCACCATCGACTCGATGCGCCAGCAGATGATCGCCATGCGCTCTGACCCCTCCACCCGACGGATCGTTGCCAACCCCGACGCGTTGGCAGCAGAGCGCACCACTTACGGCCATGGCCCCAGCCCGATCGGCAAGGATCGCAGCACCGGTCGCTGGCACGGACCCTTCGTGATGTCCGGCTATAACACTCGGGTGGTGCGCCGTTCCGCCTCGCTTACTCACGGCAATGCGCCGCTGCTCTACGAAGAGGTCGTCGACACCGGGCTTGGCGTCAAGGGTGCCGTGATTGCGGCCGGCGTCGCGGCTGGAACGGCAGGTTTGGCTGCCTCGATGGCTACCGCTCCCACCCGCAAAGTCCTCGACCGATTGCTGCCCGCCCCGGGTGAGGGCCCGAGTGCCGAACAACGCGAGGCGGGCATGTTCGAGATCGAGATTCAGGCCGAGACCACGACGGGTGCGCGGTATCTCGTCACGGTCGCTGCCCCCTACGACCCCGGGTATGACGGCACCGCCGTCATGCTTGGCGAGTCGGGTTTGGCGCTCGCGGCCGGCGAGGGTGGTGACCGAGCAGGTGTGCTGACCCCGGCTACGGCATTGGGTGAAGCACTTGTCGACCGGCTGCGCGCTCGCGACTTCACCCTGACGGTGACCCGCCAGTGAGCCCGCAGCGGCTGTACCGCCTTGCCGCAGTTGCCGAAGCCATCACATGGACCTTGCTGCTGATCGGCATGTTCGCCAAGTACGTCACCCGCACCACCGATCTCGGCGTCAGTATTGCGGGGGCTCTGCACGGGCTAGTATTTCTGGCCTTCTGCGCTGCGACCGTTCTCGTCGCCGTCGACCAACGGTGGACAGCTCGGCAGATGGTGCTGGGTCTCGGTGCGGCTATCCCGCCGCTGCTGACGATCCCGTTTGAACGCTGGGCCGACCGGCGCGGACTCCTCGGGGCGAGGTGGCAGTTGCGCGAGAGTGCTCCGCACGGCCCCGCGGAACGGCTCGTGGCGTATGCCGTGTCCCGGCCCGTGGCAGCCACTGCCGCCATCGGCCTCACAGTCGCACTTGCGTTTGTGGTCCTGCTCGCCGCCGGCCCCCCGACGGCTCTGCTGGATGCGTGAGGTGGGAGAGGATGCCTGGCGGTGACTGACTTCCTCAGGCAGATCTGGGAACGGTCCACCACCACGCAGGCAGCACCACCGATCATCATCGTCGCGGTGCTGGGGATGCTGGCGTTGCTTGCTGTCGGGTCGCCGCAGGGTTATCGGCTGATTCGGCACGGCGTGACCGTGCTGCATGAAGTCGGCCACGCGGGTATCGCCCTATTGGTCGGCCGACGGCTATCCGGCATCCGACTGCACTCGGACACCTCGGGCGTGACCGTGTCGCGGGGTCGCCCGGACGGTGCGGGGA
>JBATUU010000059.1:0-3010 GCA_049671385.1 Ornithinimicrobium sp.
TCACATCCCCGCCGGCGTCGCGAACAAAGAGACGGGAGTGGCCGCTGTTCTGGCACGCTGCCTCGACATCGCTTGCCGTGGTGCCCGGCGGTGCCGTCACAGCCTCATCCACGCTGAACATGACGGATGCGACCGTTTCAGACTCCAAGCGCAACGCCCCGGTGAGCATTTGTTGGTCGGCATCAGGCAGCACGCCATGCTCGTGGGACTGGGCGAGGAGCAACTGCAAGTCAGCTGGGCCGTGGGTGGCCGACTCGACCGTGTCGATCGGGTCGACATTGAAGAGTCGCAGCAGGCCGTTCGCCAATCCGTTCAACACGAAAAGAACAGGGCGCACCACCCAGGTGAAAGCCCGGAACGGAAGCGCCAACAACAGGGCCGAGGGCTCGGGGTGTGAGATCGCCCAGGACTTGGGTGCCATCTCACCCACCACCATGTGCAGGAAGACAACCAGTGAGACCGCGAGGATCACCGCGATGATGTGGCTCAATCCATCGGGAAGTCCGATGCTGTGAAAGACGGGTTCCAAGAAGTGAGCGATCGCTGGCTCCGAAAGGGCGCCCAGGCCCAGCGTGCACAAGGTGATGCCGAGCTGAGCTCCGGCCAACATCAAGGACATCTCGCGGTGTGCGGCGACAGCGGCCTTGGCTCGCCTGCTTCCGTCTGCTGCCGCCTCGTCCAACCGGTGTCGCTTGGCGGCGACAACAGCGAACTCGGTGGCCACGAAGAAGCCGTTGAGGATCAGCAGGATCAGCGAGATCAACAAAGCTAGGCCAGTGCTCATCGCGTGCTCCCCTCACCGAACGCTGAGTTGTGCGCGGGCTCGTCGTCGGAGGGGCTGCTGGCTGGGGAGCTGTCCATCTCGGGGTCGGGGCGGATCTCGGTGATCTGAGCCGGATGGACGGCCACCACCTCTGGCACGTACCTGGCAATACTGAGGACTTCGATCTCCACGCTGATCTGTTGGAGGTCACCCTCGTTGTCGCGATCGGTCCACTGCACACTGACCCGGTCCCCGGCGTTGGCCATGCGACCCAGTTGATGCATCACCAAGCCGGACAACGTGTCATAGTCCGGCTCCTCGGGCAACTCGATGGCGGTCATCGTGGCGACCTCATCGATCCTCATCCGAGCCGGCAATTGCCACGCGCCGTCGAGGCGCGCGGTTGGCTCGGTCTCGTGGTCATCATCTTCGTCCCAGATCTCACCGACGACTTCTTCGGCTACATCCTCAAACGTGATGACACCAGCGAAACCGCCGTACTCGTCGACGACGACGGCTATCTGTCGATGGCGTTGACGAAGCTCTTCGAGCACGCGCGGCAGCGGCAGGGATTCAGGCAAGATCAGTGCCTCGGCGGCCAAGTCTCGGACGGCCAGTGTGCTGCGCTGCTCAGCAGGCACGCTGAGCAATTCGTGTAAACCGATGACACCGACGACATCGTCGATGTCGCGACCAATCACGGGGAAGCGCGAATGCCCGGTGTCGAGCAGTTCCAGCACCCGGGTGGCCGGTTCGTCGGCTTGCACCGTTTGCACATCGATCCGTGGGGTCATCACCTCTTCGGCAGCGTGCCCCCGAAAGGCGAGTCCGCGGCCGAGCAGTTTGGTGAGGTCCTCATCCAGCAGCCCGCCGAGAGCGGAGTCGGCGATGATCCGCCCGAGATCCTCTGGAGTAGCCCCTTGGGGGAGTTCCTCGACCGGCTCGATCCCGACAGATCGCAACAATGCGTTGGAGGCTTTGTCGAAGAGCGAGATGATGGGACCGGCAATTTTCAGGTAGAGCAACGTGGACCGCGACAGCGCGCGAGCCAACGGCACAGGCCGGGCAATCGCCAAGTTCTTCGGCCCCAACTCGCCGAGCACCATCTGCAGCGCGGTGCTGAAGCCGAGTGTGATCGCCAAAGACAGGGTGAGCGAGGCTGCATCGGAAAGGCCGGTGAGTCCGATCCACTCAGCGAGTCCGCGACCCAGTAGCGGCTCTCCTGCGAAGCCGACCAAGAGGGCCGTGACCGTGATCCCGAACTGGGCGCCGGACAAGGTGAAGGACAAACGGGATGTGACCGCAAGTGCCCTCTGTGCGGGCGCGTCGCCCTCGTCGGCAAGCTTTCGCAGCTTGCCCCGATCCACCGATACGTAGGCGAATTCCTGCGCCACGAAGTAGCCGGTCGCGATCGTCAGGACCACAATAACCAGCAGGCCGCTGGCGATTAGCACGTAGCGGTTCCTAATGTGCGCCGGGCCGGGCCCGGCCCGGGTTCAGCGTCGGGATCTGACCCGGTCGACCTCATAAGGGCAAGGTTATCCGACCGCGCCCTCTAGGCTCGGGTCGGTGAGCCGTCAGCAACACGTACTCGCCGTGGTGGCTGCTGGGGGTGCCATCGGGTCGCTGGTCCGTGCCAGCGTTCAACAGACGTGGGTCGAGAGTGCCGGAACTTTCCCATGGGTCACCTTGGGCATCAATATCGTGGGCTGCTTCTGCTTGGGCATGCTCACCGTCCTGGCGGCCGTGCGGTCCAGCCCGTGGTGGGTCACACCGTTCCTCGGCACCGGGCTGCTCGGCGGGTTCACGACTTTCTCGGCTTACGTCGTGTGGGCCGGTGAACTCGCGCTCAGCGACAACCTGACTCTGGCGGTGGGGTACGTCGCGCTGACGCCGGCGATCTGCGTCTCAGCAGCATGGCTGGGGGCACATGCTCCGGGTGCACTAGGTATGCCGCACGGGCACGCGCCACTGGCTCGGACCCAGGAATGAGCATGTCCTGGCAGATCTGGCTCGCCATCGCCATCGGAGGCGGACTAGGCGCTGCGCTGCGTCACCTTGCTTCTGCTGGCCCGTGGGGGTCCCTCGTGGGCGTCTATGTGGCCAACATCGTTGGGTCGGCCATGCTCGGCGGGCTCGTCGCCTTCTCTGGCAGCCTGTCGTCCTGGTGGTTTGCGCTGCTGGCCACAGGCCTGTGTGGCGCCCTCACGACATACAGCACCTTTGCCGTTCAGCTATGGGAGCTGT
>JBATUU010000060.1:0-2481 GCA_049671385.1 Ornithinimicrobium sp.
GTGGCGACCCCGTCGGCCGCGCTGTCCGGCGATGGGTCATCTGGATCGTCGGGGTGCTGGCAATCATCGTGGTCTTCACCTACATTGCTGGGCTGTCCGGATCCAGCGACGTCGACTTGGACCCCAACAACCCCCAAGGCAACGGTATGCAGGCAATCGCCGAGGTGCTCGATGACCAGGGGGTGGAGGTGGAGGTGGCGCGCGGGGTCGATGCGCTGCCGGCAGACTCGGCCCAAGGCGCAACGGTCATGGTTTCGACCACCGACTTCTTATCCCCTGCCTCGGGGCAACGACTCCTGGAGTACAGCGAGGATGCTTCATCGCTCGTCGTACTTTCACCAGCTGACACTCTGCAGGAGACTTTTCAGATCGATGCTCGTGTCTCAGGCCGATTCACACCGACACCGATGTCGCCTGAGTGTGACGCCACCCGATGGGCCGAGGGTGAGCAGGTGACGCACGGTGACGCCCTGATCACCGTCACAAGCGATGATGGTGCCGCGGTGACAACCTGCCTGCCGCCATCGGCTGGCTTCAATGCCGGTGGCTCAAATGCCGGCTATCTGATCGAGCTCGCGCGATCCGGAGAACGACCGATCATCCTGGCCGGCGTGGCAAGCGCATTGACCAATGAGCATATTGAGACCGAGGCCAACGCGGCCATGGGGCTGCGCCTGCTCGCCGACAGCGATCGTCTGATCTGGCTGATCCCCAGCCTCGCCGACGCCGGTGACTTGCCTCCGCAGGGGCTCTTCGATGTCCTCCCCGATGCGGTCGCCCCGGCGATCGGACTCATGATTGCCGCTTTGGCCATGGTGGCGCTGGTGCAGGGACGCCGCCTTGGCCCGGTCAGCACCGAGCCGCTGCCCGTGGTGATTCGTGCTATCGAGACAACCGCGAGCCGCGGTCGGTTGTATGCACAAGCCCGCGACCGCAGCCGGGCCCTGGCTTCGCTGCAAGTGGCCGCCCGGCGCCGCCTTGCCAGTCGCCTCGGATTGAACATGCGAGCCGAGCCCGAGGAGATCGTGGCGGCCGTGGCCAGCGCGACCGGGCGACATACCGATGAGGTCCATCGCATGATCGCCAACCCTTACGTTGAAGACGATGAAACGCTGGTGCGGATCGCACGCGACCTGCGAGCCCTCGAGGAAGGAATGACCAGCATATGAGCGACACCGATCACCAGGACAACCACCGAGACACTCGCGACAACGAGGAGAGCGATGTTCGGCCCGAAGCGGCTCGCGACGCGCTGCACCGGGTCCGCTCGGAGGTCGGCAAGGCGATCGTCGGTCAAGACGCCGCCGTGACCGGGTTGTTGGTCGCCCTGTTGGCCAGAGGTCATATTCTGCTCGAAGGCGTGCCCGGAACCGCAAAGACATTGATGGTGCGCTCTCTTGCAGCCGCGCTCAACATCGACACCAAGCGGGTGCAGTTCACTCCGGACCTGATGCCCGGCGATGTCACCGGCTCGTTGGTGTATGACACCCGCAGCAGCGACTTCGAGTTTCGCCCCGGTCCGGTCTTCACCAACCTCCTGCTTGCCGACGAAATCAACCGAACCCCGCCGAAAACGCAGTCGTCCTTGCTGGAGGCTATGGAGGAGCGTCAGGTGACGGTCGACGGCACCCCACGCGCGCTGGACGACCCGTTCATGGTGGCTGCTACCCAGAACCCGGTCGAGTACGAGGGCACGTATCCGTTGCCCGAAGCACAACTCGACCGCTTCCTGCTCAAAGTCACCCTGCCGTTGCCCCCACGGGGCGACGAGATCGAGGTGCTCACCCGACATGCGAGCGGATTCGACCCCCGCAACCTCGGCGGCGCAGGGGTGGGAGCCGTGGCGGGGCCACAGGACCTCAAGGCAGGTGCCCGGGCCGTGCGCGACGTCGAGATCTCTGCTGCGGTCATGGGCTACATCGTCGACATCGCTCGAGCCACCCGCTCCTCGCCTTCGCTGCAACTCGGCGTCAGCCCCCGCGGTGCCACCGCGCTGCTGGCCACGTCTCGAGCGTGGGCCTGGCTCAATGGCCGCGCGTTTGTTACCCCGGATGATGTCAAAGCTCTCGCGCCCGGCACCTTGACCCACCGCCTCGCCATGCGGCCGGAAGCCGAGCTCGAAGGTGTTTCGGTGCGCTCCGTGCTCGATAGTGCCGTGAACTCCGTCCCCGTCCCCCGATAGGACTGCGATGGCGATCCGCTGGGGCAGCATCATCGCAGTCCTGCTCGGCCTTATCCCGATAGCGATCTGGCCATCGGGCAGCACCGTGTGGCTGTGGTTGCTGCTGGTCGCCGGACTGATCGGACTCGATGTGTTGCTCGCGCCCAGCCCCCTGTCCTTGCGGTTGGCGCGCGAAGACGCCGGAGCCAGCACAACAGTCGGTGGTGGTGGTCAGGTCCAGATATCAGTGCGCCTGGGAGAAAAGACGTCCACCTCGTTGTTGGTCTCCAATCCGGGCAAGCGGAAGGTGCGCGGGATGT
>JBATUU010000061.1:0-9360 GCA_049671385.1 Ornithinimicrobium sp.
GGTGTATGCAGGTATCCGGCAGATTCTGCGTGCGCGACGAGGGCTGCCGCACCTGCACGCAACCACAAAGGCCGAGCCGTTGCCGACGTCGGTCGCCGGCGTCCTCGGTGTGCTCCGGAGGCACCCGGTGGGCGTCATGGTCGGGCTGTACAACATGACCGAGCAGGATCGGTATGTGCCGGCCTGGTGGTTGCGTGAGCAAGGGCTCGATCCGTATGCCGCACAGGACCACATTCGCGGAGCCGCGCTCGAGGTGACCGAGCACGACGACCTCGAGCTGCGCGCCTACCAGGCGATGTGGTTAACCCGCGGCGACTAGCCTTCACCGCATGCCGAAGCACCTGTTTTCTCAAGTCGACGTCTTCTCCGATCTACCGATGCTCGGCAATCCGGTGGCGGTGGTTCACGATGCTCTGGCCGAGGACGGCAGCGACGTGGACAGCGACATCATGCAGGCCGTCGCCCGCTGGACGAACCTCTCAGAGACAACATTCGTGCTCCCGCCACACGACGCAGCAGCTGACTATCGACTGAGGATCTTCACTCCGGGTGGGGAGCTGCCCTTTGCTGGCCACCCCACGCTGGGCAGTTGCCGCGCATGGTTAGCCGTCGGTGGAGTGCCACGCGATGATCAGATGATTGTGCAGGAATGTGAGGCCGGACTGGTGCGCATCCGCCGTGACGGCGAACGGTTGTCGTTCGCAGCGCCGCCGTTAATCCGCTTCGGCCCACCGGAGGATGAGTTGCGAGCCCGTGTCATCGCGGCGCTTGGTGTCGGTGAGGAGTCGGTGCTGGATATGTCCTGGGTGGTCAACGGCCCCCCGTGGCTCGGTGTGCTGCTCGACGATGCGCAGGCGGTGCTCGACCTGGTGCCCGACTTCGCTGCGATCTCGGCCCTCGGCGAGGTCGAGGTCGGCGTGGTGGGCGCCTACCCCGTTGGCGATGGACCCGACTTCGAAGTGCGTGCCTTTTGCCCCGGGTTCGGGATGGATGAGGACCCCGTGACCGGCAGCCTGCAGGCTGGTTTGGCGCAGTGGCTGATCGGCTCCGGGGTTGCTCCACGCTCCTACGTGGCGGCGCAAGGCACTGTGCTGGGTCGGGCTGGGCGGGTCAGCATCGAGGCCGAGGCGGTCGATGCCCATGCGGCATCGAGACCGGCTGAGATCAAGGACATCTGGGTCGGCGGCGAAGCGGTGCTGCGTGTTGCTGGCGCTATCGACCTTTCCTAGTCGCGCAGCGCCTCGATCAACTCATCTTTTGTCATCGTGGAGCGACCCTCGATCTCGAGTTCGGCTGCTCGCTCGCGCAACTCATCGACCGTCCAGTCCTCATACGATCCAGAGCTACCGCCACGCTTGCCCACGGTTTCGCGTGAGTCTCGGGCGCTGGCATTAGCGATAGCGGCCGCCTTGGCCTTGCTCGCCCCTTGCTCGCGCACGGCCTCATAGACCTCGTCGTCATTGATGCTGGGGCCGTGATCAGAGTCTGCTGGAGTCATACATTCCAGTGTGAAGTGCTTGGCCCGGCTTCGCCACCGACTCGTTGGTCGGCTCGACAAGCCGACTCCAGGCGGCTTGGCGGTGCAGATGCGCGGATGAGCCGGTTGAACTCGGGCGCGTCGCGGGATGAGTGCGACATCGCAGGGCCTGCATCTGCGCTGAGGTCGGACTAGAGCGGTGGGCGGCGCATCTGCAGTTGATGCACGCCGATGTACTCGACCCGGAAACCGGCCTCGCAGTAGCCGAGGTAGAACTCCCACATCCGCCGGAAGCGCTCGTCGAACCCATGAGTGGCGATGTCGTTCCAATGGGCGTCAAAGCGGGCCCGCCAGCGCTTGAGCGTCTCCGCGTAGTGCTTGCCGAAGCTGAGGTCGGAGGTGACCTCGAGGCGGGTATGGGCGTGCAGCACCTCGTCGATGGCCCGCAGCGAGGGCAGGACACCGCCGGGAAAGATGTACTTCAAGATCCAGGAGTGAGAGCGCTGGGTGCGCAACATCTGCTCGTGACTCATGGTGATCGCCTGGATAGCTGCGGCTCCGCCCGGTGCTAGCAGCCGGTCGATGGTCTGGAAGTAGGTCGCCCAGTATTCGTATCCGACCGCTTCGATCATTTCGACGCTGACGATGGAGTCGAACTCCCCGTGCACCTCGCGGTAATCCCGCAACTGCAGCTCGACGTGGTCGCCAAATCCGGCATCATCCACCGTCTGTTGGGCCAAGGCCAACTGCTCTGAGCTCAGGGTGATGCTGGTGACGTGCGCACCGCGCTGGGCGGCTCGGACGATCAACGAGCCCCAGCCAGAGCCGATCTCCAACATCCGACTGCCCTCGCACACCCCGGCGAAGTCGAGGATCGAGTCGATCTTGCGGTACTGAGCCTCCTCCAGGTCTCCGGCGAAAGAGGTGTCCTCCGGCGCGAACAGCGCGGAACTGTAGGTCATCGATGGGTCCAGGAAACGCTGGAACAGATCGTTGGAGAGGTCGTAGTGTGCCTCGATGTTGGACTTGGCCCCCGTGAGCGTGTTGCGCCTGATACGGGGGGCGCGCAAGTCCGCGACAGCGCGGAACTTCTGCAGCGGCTCTGGGACCAACCGAGTGAGCCGGGCCGCAAACGGGGCCAGCACGTCCGCCAAGTCGTGGCCCTGAGCAGGTCGCCAGTCACCGGCCATGTAGGCCTCGCCGAAGCCGATCTTGAAGTCGCGCGCCAGCCGAGCGTAGAACTGCTCGGGGTCGACCACCTCGAAGACCGGTGACGTGTCGTCACCACACCCGGTCAGGCTGCCGTCGGGCCATAGCACGCGCACCGGCACCATCGTGACGGCATAGGCAAACAGGCGCCGCGCGATGGCAGATCGAGCGGGCGCCAGGCGCACCGCGGGCATGACCGGCTCGAGCCCCTCTGAACGGTCAGTGTGAACCTCTGACTGCGTCATGACAATTCCTTCGGGTGGCTTGTGCGTCGGTCGATGTTGGGTGGGCAGGCCCCTGGCCCACAAGAATATTCCGTGAGCTTTGATCAGCACGCTGACGTACTGCGACATGAACGGATGCCGTGCAACGTGGGTCAGCAGGCTTTTGATGCTGAGGCGTTGCGGGCGACCCAAGAATGTCGCGGTGAAGTCTGGTTTGGTATTCGTTTCCCCACCGCGATGCAGATTGATCGTCACCGCGACCCGGTCGGGACGGAGAACGAAGTGCAGTCGGTATCTCCCGGCAAGATCGTAGAACGGGGAGACGTAGAACGCCTTGTCAGTATGGGCAGAGCCCGAATCATCCGGATTCAACACATAAGCGTGGCGCTCCCCGTAGGTGTTGTGCACCTCGGCGACCACACACAGCAACTCACCGCTGGCAGGGTTGATGCACCAGAAGACGCTCAGCGGGTCGAAGACGTATCCGAAAATGCGCGCGTTAGCCAGCATCACGACCTGTATGTCGTGCGGCACATCGATGCCCTGAAGTCGCAGGAACTGCACCACGTTGTCCTTGATGCTGCGCTCGGGTGAGCCCAGATGATCGGCCGGGCTGAAACTGGCGATGCTGCTCAGCGGACCGGGTAGGTCGGGCAAGTCATCGACGTCCACCAGCCATTGATAGACCTCGTGGCGCAGTCGATGGTCCAACGGCTTGTGCCGACGGTGCGTGACCACACCGGGCACCAGCGCCGGAAGCGTGGGCAGAGCAATCGTGGTCATCCGCGAGCGAGGATCCAATCGGCGGCATCATGCCCGGAGCGGCAGCCGTCCTCGTGAAAACCCCAGCCGAAGTGAGCCCCGGCATAGGCCGTGGTGTCGTTGAACAGCGAGGTCAAGCGGCTTTGGGCGGCCACTGAGACGGGCGTATAGGCCGGGTGGGTGTAGGCCATGGTGGCTAGTCGCGCGGAGGGCTCCACGTCGTCGGCGACATTCAGGCTGACCAAGTAGTCGGTGGACGAAGTGTGCCCCTGCAGGCGGTTCATCCAGTAGGTTACCCGGGCTGAGGCGGCCTGCTCGGTGCAGTCCTTCATGGCGTAGTTCCACGACGCTCGGGCGCCAGGGGCGGTGGGCAGAATCGAAGCGTCGGTATGCAGCACCGTCTCGTTCATCGAGTACTCAAAGGCTCCCAGCACCTCCTTCTCTGCAGCGGTTGGATCCGCGAGCAAGGCCAACGCCTGGTCGGCGTGGGTCGCGATCACGACAGCGTCGAAGTGAGTGCTGGCTCCGGTGGTGGTGCGCACGTCGACCCCACCGCTGGCTGGCCGAGCAAGCGAGACCACGGCATCGCCACGGCGGATATCCGGCAGGCGATCGGCGATAGCCGTGACATAGGTGCTGGAGCCGCCGACCACGGTGAACCATTGCGGACTATCGGTCAGCGACAGCATTCCGTGGTGCCCCAGGAATGTCAGCAGATAGCGGGCCGGATATTGCAGCGCGACGGAATCCCCAGAGCTCCACACACACGAAACCAGCGGCACTGCATAGTGCCGGATGAAGTAGTCGTTGAATCCCTCGCTCGCTAACCATTCACCCCATGTCGTCACATCGTCGGGATCGCTTTCCGCCAAGAAAGTTTTGGCCTGCCTGTGAAAGCGGCGTACCGACGCCAACATGGCAACAAAGCGCCAGCGCAGCAATTGGGAGGGCCGGGCGAGTACTCCTTTGAGGCCGCGACCCCCGGCATACTGCAGGCCGCAGCCGTCGCACCGGATGCTCATGCTCATCTCAGTCGGGCGCGCCGAGACGCCCAGGTCTGCGAAGAGGGCGCGCAGGCGCGGGTAGGTCCGGTCGTTGTGCACGATGAAGCCGCTGTCGACGGCATACCGCTCGCCGCCGGGATCCTGAACGTTGTGGGTATGAGTATGCCCGCCCAGTCGTGACTCCCCCTCAAAGAGGGTCACCCTCGCCCGTCCGGACGTGTGCATTGCATACGCTGCGGTGAGACCGGAAATACCCGATCCGATGACCGCGACGCGGATGGGACTCACGCTAGACTCCTTGGTTTCGCTAACCTGGCGTCAGCGCTCTTATTCGACGATCAAAAGGCTACAAGGCTTAACGTGACTGATCACACGCAGGTTCCCGCCGGCGACAACGCCACAGATAGGGACATTGCGCGCCACGTCAGCCAGGCGCTGCGCGTGTTGGTCTCACGGATGCAGTTGTATGCCGACAGCGTGGGACATGACCTTGGCCTGCACCGCAGTGACTTGATGGCGATGAACCTGATGTCACAGGCATCGATGGATGGTCACTCGATGACTCCCGGCGAGGTCGCCAAGAAGATGAGCTTGTCTGCTGCAGCGGTCACCGCACTGGTGGATCGTCTCGAGGACGTCGGACACTTGGTGCGTCACCCGGATGCCAACGATCGCCGGCGCGTGCGTCTGGCCGTCAGCACCCAGGCCGAGCGAGCCAGTCGCGCGATGTTCCGGCCGATGAACGAGCGGTTGTATGCCGCGTTGGCGCACTACACGGATGAGGAGTTGGACGTCGTGGTGCGGGTCTTGCGCGATGTCACGGACGCGGTGGAGAAGGCAGACGCGCAGGACGCCCCTGTCGTCGCCGCAACGCGGTCCACGGCGCGGTCGACGTCCAGGGCGACGTCGGCGCGAGCGTCTTCCACCGGAGGCTCCGCGTCATCGCGACACCCCTGAAAGAGTTCGGCTGCGCTTCGCCAGCACTTAGGCTGACTCACCATGCGACTGGCTGATCTGGCTGCCCACCTCGACCTAGCTCCCGGGTCTGCTTCTGCCCCCACGGTTGAGCAACCCGGAGGCGACGCTGAGGTCGGTTATGTCACCCACCGGGCCGACTGGGTGCAACCCGGCGACGCATTCGTGGCCATCGCGGGTGCGCGCTTCGATGGGCATACGTTCATCACCGACGCGGTGGCCCACGGGGCTGTGGCGGTGTTGGGCACAGGTCTGCCCGAGAGCATCGACTGCCCGGTCCCATACCTCGTGGTCGCCGACGCGCGGGCGGCTCTGGCTGACGCCGCCGCGGCACTGGCCGGACACCCCAGTGCGTCGATGACGGTCATCGGCATCACTGGCACAGACGGCAAGACCACCACCTCGTGCCTGGCGCGGCACTTGGCTCGCGCTACCGGCAGGCGTACCGGGTTGTTGTCGACGATCGGGTATGAGTTGGGCGACGGAGTGCTGCAGCAGCCTCCCACGCATTTCACGACTCCGGAGTCCCCGCAGGTGCAGCAGATCTTGGCGCAGATGCAGCGCGATGACGTGGAGTTGGTCGTGGTCGAGACGTCCAGCCATGCATTGGCCTTGGACCGAGTCCGTGGTGTCGACTACGACATCGGCGTGTGGACCAACCTCAGCGCCGAGCATCTCGACTTCCATGGATCGATGCAGGGCTACTTCGAGGACAAGGCTCGGCTGATCCGGCGCTCGCACCATGCGGTGCTGAACGCTGAAGATGACTGGACCGGGCAGTTACTCCCGTTGACCGAGCACCCGGTGCTGTATGCCGCCGAGACCGGGGCTGTGCCCGAGTCGGGCAGTGTCGGTGGATCGCTCGCCGATGCAGCCCCGGATATGTGGGCTAGTGACATCGTCGAGGGTCCCGATGACCTGCGCTTCACGCTGCATACCCGCAGCGATTCAGGCGGCGAGCAGTCGTACCCGGCGGTGTTGCCGATGATCGGGCGGTTCAACGTCGCCAACGCGCTCGCTGCTCTTGCTGCCTGCCGGGTGGTTGGTATTGACACAGCGTCGCTGGTGCAGGCGCTGGCCAGTTTTGACGGGGTGCCCGGGCGCATGGAGATGGCCCCACGCACGTCCGATCAGCCGCGGGTGATCGTGGACTTCGCGCATACCCCACCGAGTCTGGAGAAGGCGCTGGAGACGGTGCGGGTCACCACGGCTGGACAGCTCTGGGTCGTGCTCGGATCGGCGGGTGGCCCACGGGATCCGGGCAAACGGGCCCCGTTGGGCGCTGCGGCGAGCGCCGGAGCCGACCACGTGGTGTTTACCGAGGAGGACCACCGCGACACCCCACTGGGCGACATCTTGGACGAGATGGAACGCGGCGCCCGCGAGGCCGGACGCAGCAATGTCATCTCGATACCGGATCGCGTCGAAGCTATCCGGTATGCGGTGTCATCGGCCGCTGCGCAGGACACTGTCGTGCTGGCGGGCAAGGGCCCGGAGGCGACGCTGGAGCGCGACACCGAAACGATCGACTGGGATGAGATGGCTCAGGCGGTCGAGGCGTTGGCTCAGCGATGAGGTCGGGTCACGACGAGGTGCGGGCACTGTTGGAGGGCTATGTCGAGCGCGGCATTGTCCCCGGCGTGGTCGGGGTGCGCGGTGATCTGAGCGCTGAGCCCGACGTGGTGGCAGTGGGCCATCGATCTGTGGGCGGTGTCGCCATGGATGGCACCGAGATCGTTCGGATTCAGTCGATGGCCAAGGCCATCACAGCGGTCGCGACCTTGCGGCTCATTGATCACGGTGTCCTCGACCTCGATGATGACGTTGCCACGTGGTTGCCTGAGCTGGCTTCGCGCCGGGTGCTGCGCTCGCCGACCTCATCACTGGATGACACCGTCGCCGCCGACGGTCCGATCACGGTGCGTCACCTGCTGACGAACACGTCGGGCTACGGGATGATCCTGCAGGACTGCGCTCTCCAGCGCGCTATGGCTGCGAATGACACCGAAGCAGGCCCACTGCCCGACGACACCGACGCCTCGGCCTGGCTGGCCCGGTTGGCTGAGTTGCCGCTCGCCTTTGCGCCCGGCCGAGGGTGGCGCTATCACCATTCGTACGGGGTGCTCGGCATACTGCTGGCGAGGGTGACCGGCGCTTCACTGCACGATCACCTGGTCGCCGAACTCTTCGAGCCGCTCGGGATGCGCGACACCGGTATGTGGGTGCCCCAGGCAAAACGGAACCGTCTGCCCGCCGTGTACCGGCACACCGATGGGCATCTGAGGGAGCTTGAGCCCGCCGGAGGTGGTTCGCAGTCCGGACGCCCGGACATCGATGTGAGTCATTGGGAGCAGGTCAGCACCGCAGGCGATTACTGGCGCTTCCTGCGGGCGCTGCATACCAACGTCGACGGCGACGGCGAGGCCTTGCTGAGTGGGGCGCACCACGCAGCGATGCTCAGCGACCAGGTGCCGCGGGGACTGAAGACCGACGAGAGTTTCTTTCCCGGCTTCTGGGAGGGGATGGGTGGGGGCTTCGGGGTCTGCGTGTACACCGAGGGGCCGCGCCGGGGGCGCTATGGCTGGGCCGGAGGCGTGGGCACGGACTTCTTTGTCGACCCGGACGGAACGGCTGGACTGCTGTGCGCGCAGGTCGAGTGGACAGAAAGCACGATGCCGCTGATGCAGGAGTTTGCGTCCTTGGAGCACTGATCACCCACCTGTCGCACCGTGGTGGCCGCCTACACGACGATGTCCTGGCAGGGTTGTCGTCATGAATGATGTGTGGCATCTGGTGCATGCCGAGCGCAGGGCCTTGATCTATGATCTGAGGGGCCTGAGTGCCAGTCAGTGGCAGATGGATTCCCTGTGCAGCCAGTGGACTGTCCACGACGTGGCAGCCCATCTGATCGACAACGCCAAGACCACCCGGCTTGGGTTCGCCCGCGGCCTCCTTCGAGCTCGATTCGACTTCGATCAGATCAACGCCCGCGGGGTCGACCGAGAGCGCGGCTACACGCCTGCGCAGACCCTGAGCACGCTCGCGCAGGTCGCTCAGCGAACCTCGGGCCCACCCGCCGCGGTAGAGAGCCGACTCGTCGAAGAGGTCGTCCACGGCGAAGACATCCGTCGACCGCTCGGCATCCACCGTGCATACCCGTCCGAGACGGTGCTGAGGGCGCTTTTCTACCAAGCCAGGACCCCAGCCTCTTTCGGCGGCGCCCGAGAACTTCTCACAACTGTCCACGTCCGCGCCACCGATGGCAGCGTGAGGCTGGGTAGCGGCGCCGAGGTGAGTGGACCGCTTGTGTCGTTGCTGCTGGTGCTGACGGGGCGAAGCGCTGCGGTGGACGACCTCGACGGCCCAGGCGTGGCCTACCTGGCGTGATGCCCGCGGCCGAGCCGGCGCCGAGTCGCGTGCCTGAATCGGAGCCGCAGAGCGCTAGGCCGTTGCGAAGGCGGCGAGGACGTCTTCGCGGTCAACCATCGCTACGTCGGTGGTGGCCCACGATGGTGTGCGGTCTTTGTCCACGAGTTGCGCACGCACCCCCTCATTGAAGTCGGGGTGGTTCACGCAGGCCCGAGCCAAGACGAGATCTTGTGCGAGCACTTCGCGCAGGGACATCGAGGCTGCCCGCCGAATCGCCTCCAGCGTCAGCGCCACCGAGTGGGGGGAACGCGCCTTGATCAGGGCGGCGGCTTCCCGGGCC
>JBATUU010000062.1:0-4627 GCA_049671385.1 Ornithinimicrobium sp.
CCTTGGAGGCGGCAGCAGGAGTCGCGGTGGACGCTGCGAGCGAGGCCGGAGCGAGCGGGCCGGGGGATCAGAGTACTCAGATCACTGTGCAGCACGCCGAGCAGGCGATCGCCCATGCTGCTGTGCGCTATGACCGCACCGGGGATCAGCACTACGACGTGGCCAGCGCCTTCATCAAGTCGATGCGTGGCAGCGATGTCGACGCGGCTCTGCACTACCTGGCACGGCAGCTGGAAGCTGGCGAGGACCCCCGCTTCATCGCTCGCCGAGTTGTGATCAGCGCCAGCGAAGACATCGGCATGGCCGATCCGACCGCATTGCAGACCGCCGTGGCTGCGATGCACGCCGTGGCGCAGATCGGCATGCCGGAGGCGAGGATCGTGCTTGCCCAAGCGGTGGTGCACAACGCGATCGCGCCGAAGTCGAACGCGGCCTACACCGGAATCAACGAAGCCATCGCTGACATCCGAGCCGGCCGCGGTGGAGCAGTTCCGGCAGCGCTACGCGGCAGTGGGTATGCCGGGGCGGCCTCGCTCGGTCACGGCGCAGGCTACCGCTACAGCCACGATGAAGAACGCGGAGTCGGCGAGCAGCAGTTCCTACCCGACGACTTGGTGGAGGCCGACTACTACCGGCCGACGAGCCACGGATTCGAAGAGCGCCTGGCCACGCGCTGGGCCTGGTTGCGCTCGGTCGTCCGCGGCACACCTGCTTCGAGCGGGACAGGCCAGCCACCCGGTCGGCCAGAGGCGGGAGCCGGGCAAGGATAGAGTTCATTTCCATCACTGCCCGCCACTCGCGGCTTGACCGCGCCCGAAACCCCGCATAGAGGAGCTATGGAAACCGCCGAGATCCGTCGTCGTTGGCTTGCCTACTTCGAAAGCAATGGTCACGCCGTGGTTCCCAGCGCCTCGTTGGTCAGCCCCGACCCGACATTGCTGTTCACGGTGGCCGGGATGGTGCCGTTCATCCCCTACCTCACCGGCCAGCAGACGCCCCCGTGGCCGCGGGCCACATCGGTCCAGAAGTGTGTCCGCACCCTGGATATCGACGAGGTCGGCAAAACCACCCGCCACGGCACGTTCTTCCAGATGAACGGCAACTTTTCCTTCGGCGACTACTTCAAGGAGGGAGCGATCCGCCATGCGTGGACGTTCATCACCTCCTCGCAAGCCTCCGGCGGACTCGGCTTCGACCCTGAGTCGGTGTGGGTGACGGTGCTAGAGGGTGACGCTGAGGCGCGTGACCTGTGGCAGACGGTGGCCGGGCTCCCCGCGGTGCGCATTCAGGAACGTGGCCGCGCCGATAACTATTGGCATACCGGCACCCCGGGCCCTGGCGGGCCGTGTAGCGAGATCTACATCGATCGCGGGCCCGACTACGGTCCAGACGGTGGCCCGATCGTGGACGAGGATAGGTTCCTTGAGATATGGAACCTGGTCTTCATGCAGGAGGAGCTCTCGCAGGTCCGATCAAAGACGGACTTCGACGTAGCCGGTGAGTTGCCGGAGAAGAACATCGACACCGGTATGGGGTTGGAGCGGGTCGCCTACCTGCTGCAGGGCGTGGACAACCTGTACGAAATCGACGAGGTCTATCCGGTGATCTCAGCCGCCGAGACCCTCAGTGGTCGCCGATATGGCGCCAGGGAGTCCGACGATGTCTTGTTCCGCGTCGTCGCTGACCATGTGCGCTCTGGGCTGATGTTGATCAGTGACGGCGTGACCCCTAGCAATGAGGGACGCGGTTACGTGCTGCGCCGGCTCCTTCGCCGGGCCGTGCGATCCATGCGGCAGCTCGGGGTCCAGCAGCCCTGCCTGCCGACGTTGCTGCCGGTGAGTCGAGAGGTGATGGCCGCTTCATACCCCGAACTGCTGCAGCAATGGTCATCGATTGCGGCGGTTGCCTACGGTGAGGAGGAGGCCTTCGCGCGCACCCTGGCCAGCGGCACGGTGCTGTTGGAGTCGGCGGTGAGCCAGGCAAAGCAGGAAGGGCGGGCAAGCATTGCCGGTTCGCAGGCATTCGCGCTGCACGACACGTACGGGTTCCCGATCGACCTGACCTTGGAGATGGCGGCTGAGCAGGGCGTCGCGGTCGACGAGGCCGGTTTCCGGACCTTGATGACCGAACAACGAGACCGCGCCAAAGCAGATGCGCGGTCCAAGAAGTCGAGCCACGGCGACATCGGTGTCTACCGGGGCATTGCCGACCAGCTCGGCGAGCGGGTGTTGTTCACCGGCTATGAGGAGACCCGCTCCGAGGCCACAGTCGCCGGGGTCGTGCGCGAGGGAGTCGCAGTCACGGCGGCGCAGGCCGGTGATGAGATCGAGATCGTGCTGGATCGCACCCCCTTCTATGCCGAGGGTGGTGGACAGCTGGCCGATGCCGGGTTGATCAACTGTGGTGGCGGGGGAGTGATCGAGGTCCTCGATGTGCAATCTCCGGTCAGCGGACTCATCGTGCACCGTGCCAAGGTCATCTCTGGCGAAGTGGTGAACGGGGAAGGGGCCGATGCCCACGTCGACGTCGAACGGCGCCGGTCGATCTCCCGGGCACACACCGCAACTCACATGGTGCACAAGGCAATTCGAGAGGCGCTCGGTGAGAGCGCGACGCAGGCCGGATCGGAGAATGCGCCCGGTCGTTTCCGGTTCGACTTCAACGCTACGGCCGCCGTTCCGCCCTCGGTGCTGGGCGATGTCGAGGCTCGAGTCAACGCGCTGCTGATGGATGACCTGCCGGTGCGGGCCGAGGTGATGACCCAGCAGCAAGCCGTCGACAGCGGCGCAATGGCGCTCTTCGGCGAGAAGTATGGCGACGAGGTGCGCGTGGTCTCCGTTGGCGACTGGGCCAGTGAGTTGTGTGGCGGCACCCATGCTCAGCGATCCGGGCAGCTGGGCATCGTCAAGTTGATGTCGGAGGCTTCGATCGGCGCTGGCGTGCGACGCGTCGAGGCGCTGGTGGGTAGCGACGCGTATCAATTTCTCGCACGTGAGCACGCCATCGTCGGGCAGCTCAGCGAAGCGTTGAAGACGCAGCCGCACGACCTGCCCGCTCGTATCGATGCCATCCTGGGCCGTTTGAAGGACGCGGAGCGGGAGATCGCTGCAGCCCGCGCCAAGGCGGTGCTCGCTGCGGCCCCCGCCTTGGCATCAGGCGCCGTCGACATCGCGGGGGTCACATTTGTCGGGCACGATGCGGGCGCCGGAATCGACGCGGACGATGCTCGCCGACTGGTGGCCGACCTCAGATCGCGGTTGGGCCGCGAACGCCCCGTCGTGGTCGCAGTCACTGCTGTCGCCAAGGATCGACCGATCGTCGTGGTCGGCACCAACGAGTTGGCCCGTGACGCCGGTCTGCGAGCAGGTGACTTGGTCAAACTCGCCTCGGCCGAGTTGGGCGGGGGCGGCGGTGGCAAACCGGATCTTGCCCAAGGCGGCGGCACCGACACTGGCAAAACCGGCGCCGCGCTTGCGGCCTTGGAGGGCATGCTGGGGCAGCACCGGAACGACGCCAGGTAGGCTCAACGCTTCTATGCTGCGCTCTCCAGGACTTCGAATCGTGGTCCCCTGATGCGTCCTGGCGTCCGGCTCGGGGTAGATGTTGGTGAGGTGCGGATCGGCTTGGCGGCGTCCGATCCAGGAGCCCTGATCGCCACACCGGTGGCAACAGTGATTCGCGATCGGGACACGCTGAGCGACCTGGAGCGGATCGCGGACGAAGCGCATACCCGCGGCGTTGTCGAGGTGGTGGTCGGCTTGCCCAAGGGGCTGTCTGGAGACGAAGGAGTCGCCGCCGGGCACGCTCGCAGTTACGCTAAGTCATTGTGTCAGCGCCTTTCTGGGGTGTCGGTGCGGTTGTGGGACGAGCGATTGAGCACGGTGGATGCCCATCGAGGGTTGAGGATGAGTGGGCTCCCCACTCACCGCCACCGCGACTCCGTCGATCAAGTTGCTGCCGTGCTCATTCTTCAGGCCGCATTGGATGCTGAGCGTGCCACTGGGTCGCCAGGTGGCGAAGTCGTGACCGCTCGCAAAGCCCGACATCGTGGCGGTCGTCGTGTGATCACCAAGGAAGGCAACCGTGAGCCAACCACCGGATGAGCAACAGCCGACGTCCCGTCGCGAGTACCGAGACTCCGCAGGCCGCAAGAAACAGGGAAGTCGGCGTCCCCCCAGGGGTGCGCCCAGCCACCGGCGCGACGCATCACCACCGCAATCCCACCGACCGACATCAGCGGGTGAGCCATGGGCCGCTCGTGACGACACGGACTGGGATGGTCGGTACGGCTCAGACACCAACGCGTATGTAGGCACCGCTGATCGGGATCAGGAATTCGACGACAGGTTCGACGACAGATTCGATGACCGATTCGACGGCAGGTTTGATGACTCTTTCGATGAGCCCTGGGGAGCCTACGCAGTGCACGGCCGTGACGCCGGACCCGCCTCGGCCGTGCTCGGGCCGGAAGCGCAGGAGTGGGATCATGCTCAGGTGCGCCCTCGACGTCGATTGCTGATACTTCGTTGGGGAGCGCTGCTCGGCGCTGTGGCGGTAGTGGCTGTCGGTGGACTCTTAGCCTGGCAAGTTCTGTCCGGCTTGATCCCTAATCTTGGATCCGATGGAA
>JBATUU010000063.1:0-5592 GCA_049671385.1 Ornithinimicrobium sp.
GTCAAGGTGACTCGGTCGGCGCTGCGTAACGCGGCCTCCATTGCCGCGATGGTCTTGACGACCGACACCTTGGTCGTGGACAAGCCCGAAGAGGAAGAGGCTGCACCTGCCGGTCACGGGCACGGCCACTGACCGCTGGCCACCGCACGACCGGACGGCTCGGAACCCACCTCGTGGGGCCCGAGCCGTCCGTTCGTTGCGAGGGTAAAGGTAGGCAGTACTAGCTGGCCGAGAGCCCGACCGGCGCAGGCGAGCCGTGCCCGGCGCCGCATGCGATCGCCTCTTCACGCTCGCTCTCGGTCATTGCACCCCACACGCCATACGGCTCTCGGGCACGCAACGCGTGCTCGCGGCATTGCTCGAGGACCGGACACGCGCGGCATACCTGCTTGGCGCGTTCGTCGCGGCGACGGCGGGCTGAGCCCCGCTCGCCCTCGGGGTGAAAGAACACCTCCGGGCTCACGGTTCGGCACGAGCCGATGTACTGCCATTCCCACAACTCGGCCATCGGCCCTGGTTGTCTCGCAGTCTCAGTCACGGATTCCTCCTGCAGGGTGCGCTACTAGGTAACGTTGTAAGTACCCATCCCTACGCTTGGTGAAACATCTCAATGCCGAAGTACTGAGATCTGGCGCGTTCGAGCAGTGCTTCGACGCGCTCTAGACTTGGCAGATGACCTCTGGTGCGCCCGCTTTCGACTCGCCCGGGACGTTTGCGGAGGTCGGATTGACCTTCGATGATGTGCTGCTGCTTCCTGGCCAAACAGATGTCATACCGAGTGAAGCAGACACCACGACCCGTCTGAGCCGACGGATCGAGGTCAAAATGCCGTTGGTGTCGGCCGCGATGGACACCGTGACCGAATCGCGGATGGCCATCGCCATGGCTCGTCAAGGTGGTCTCGGGATCTTGCACCGTAACCTCGCTGTAGCCGACCAAGCCGCGCATGTCGAAGCCGTCAAGCGGTCCGAGAACGGGATGGTCAACGACCCCGTCACGATCGGCCCGGGTGCCACGTTGGCAGAGATGGATGCCTTGTGTGGCAGATTCCGGATCTCCGGTCTGCCGGTGGTTGATGAAGGCGGCGTGCTGATCGGGATCGTGACCAACCGCGACATCAGGTTTGAGTCGGACTTCGGGCGTGAGGTCAGCGAGGTGATGACTTCAACGAACCTGGTCACCGGGCCCGTCGGTATCGACAAGGAGGACGCGCTGCGGTTGCTGGCGGTCAACAAGATCGAGAAGTTGCCCATCGTCGACGACGCGGGCCGGTTGACTGGTCTGTTCACCGTGAAGGACTTCACAAAGACCGAGCAGTTCCCCGACTCCACCAAAGATGAAGAAGGCCGCCTGCGCGTCGGCGCTGCCGTTGGTTTCTTTGGCGACTCCTGGGAGCGCGCCATGGCGCTGGTCGAGGCCGGCGCCGACCTGCTCGTGGTCGACACCGCCAACGGGCACGCGCGTGGTGTGACGGACATGATCGCTCGGATCAAGGCTGAGGCTCGTGCTGCACACGTCGACGTGATCGGTGGAAACGTGGCCACCCGCTCAGGGGCCCAAGCCCTGATCGACGCCGGGGCCGATGCCGTCAAGGTAGGTGTCGGACCAGGCTCTATCTGCACAACCCGCGTGGTCGCCGGAGTCGGCGTGCCTCAGGTCAGCGCTATCCACGAGGCCGCCAGGGCAGCCGGGCCAGCGGGTGTGCCAGTGATCGGGGACGGCGGCCTGCAGTACTCCGGCGACATCGCTAAGGCCATCGTGGCCGGGGCCGACACGGTGATGCTCGGCTCACTCCTTGCGGGCTGCGAGGAGTCGCCCGGCGATCTGGTGTTCATCAACGGCAAGCAGTACAAGTCATACCGGGGGATGGGCAGCCTGGGCGCAATGCAGTCTCGGGGTCGAGGGGTCTCCTACTCCAAAGACCGCTACTTCCAAGGTGACATCGCCGACGATGACAAGGTCATTCCCGAGGGCATCGAGGGTCAGGTGCCTTATCGTGGGCCGCTGGCCGCGGTGGCCTACCAATTGATCGGGGGCCTGCGACAGTCGATGTTCTACGTCGGAGCGCCGAGCGTACCTGCGCTACGAGAGCGCGGCCGGTTCGTGCGAATTACTGCGGCGGGTCTGAAAGAGTCCCACCCACACGACATCCAAATGACAGTCGAGTCACCGAACTACACGGTGCGCTAATACTTCCCGGCGGGGTGAGAGTGAGGGCGGAATTGTCCCGCGCTGATCGCCGCGGCGCCTTGTACCCTGTGCTGCGTGACTGAGATCGAGATCGGCAAAGGCAAACGGGCACGCCGAGCGTATTCGTTCGACGACATCGCGATCGTGCCCTCGCGGCGCACCCGCGATCCCGAAGAGGTGTCGATCTCGTGGCAGATCGACGCCTACCACTTCGAGTTGCCGGTCATGGCCGCTCCGATGGACTCGGTCATGAGTCCCAGCACGGCGATCGAGATGGGACGCCTCGGCGGGCTCGGCGTGTTGGATCTCGAGGGACTGTGGACCCGGTACGACGACCCCAGCGCCCAGTTGGCCCGGATTGCTGAGTCAGACCCCGACGACTGCACCCAGCACATGCGTCATTTGTACGCCGCACCGATCCGCCCTGACTTGATCACCGCGCGGTTGCAGGAGATCCGTGAAGCGGGGGTGACCGTTGCTGGCGCGCTCTCACCGCAGCGCACACAGCAGTACTGGCGGGCAGTGGTCGATGCTGGCGTCGACCTGTTCGTCATCCGCGGCACGACCGTGTCCGCGGAGCATGTCTCATCGCAACTGGAGCCGCTGAACCTCAAGCGCTTCATCTACGAGTTGGACGTACCGGTGGTTGTCGGGGGAGCGGGCACGTATACGGCGGCCTTGCACTTGATGCGGACCGGAGCTGCCGGAGTCCTCGTTGGCTTCGGCGGTGGCTCGGCGCACCGCACCCGCACTACCCTCGGCATCGACGCGCCGATGGCCACCTCGATCGCCGATGTATCGGCCGCCCGCCGCGACTACCTGGATGAGTCGGGCGGCCGGTATGTACACGTCATCGCAGACGGTGGTGTCGGCAACTCCGGGGAGATCGTCAAGGCGGTCGCTTGTGGGGCTGACGCGGTGATGATCGGTGCTGCATTGGCACGGTCCAGCGGAGCCCCTGGGCAGGGTTACCACTGGGGCTCCGAAGCGCACCACCCCCAACTGCCGCGCGGTGAGCGGGTCTACGTCGGCACCGTCGGCACCCTCGCCGAGATCCTTTTCGGGCCTGGTCGCGATGCCGACGGAGCGACGAATCTGATGGGTGCGCTGCGCCGCGCGATGGCGACCACCGGATACACCGACGTCAAAGAGTTCCAGCGCGTCGAAATTGTGGCCTCCGCCTTCTGACGTGAACTCAGGCCAGTGGTGCGGCAGTGCGTGTCCTATTCGTTGCTCCACTGGTGCCACAGCGCGGCATAGCTGCCGCCGCGGGCGATCAGCTCCTCGTGGGTGCCCAACTCGGTGATGTGGCCTGCCTCAACGACTGCGACCCGGTCAGCATCGTGGGCGGTATGCAGACGGTGCGCGATCGCCACGACCGTGCGACCGTGCAGGATCGCCGCCAGAGAACGTTCCAGATGCCGTGCCGCTCGTGGGTCCAACAGGGAGGTCGCCTCGTCCAACACGAGGGTATGCGGGTCGGCCAACACCAGCCGAGCCAACGCGATCTGCTGAGCCTGAGCATCGGTCAACACCTTCTTGCCGCTACCGACCAGGGTGCCCAAGCCCTGCTCTAAGCCCTGCACCCACTCGGCGGCGTCGACGGCATCCAGGGCGTCCCATACCTGCTGGTCCTGGGCTTCCGGGCGAGCAAGCACCAGGTTCTCGCGCAGCGAGCCGACGAAGATGTGATGCTCCTGGGTCACCAGTGCCACCTCGCGACGGAGTCGGTCGAGGGGCAGATCCACCAGCGGCACACCGCCCACGCTGACCGAGCCGGTGTGCGGAGCGTCGATGCCGGCCATCAGCCGGCCGAGCGTGGACTTGCCGGCCCCAGAGGGCCCGACAATCGCCAACCGCTCCCCGGGTCGCAGGTGCAGCGAGATGCCGCCCAACACATTCACCCCCTCGCGATAGGCGTAGTGCACGTCATCGACAGTCAGGGCCGTCGGCTCCTTGCCTGCCGGTGTTTCACCGCTGGGATGACGATCCGGCGGCACGTGGGAGACCCCGATGATCCGGGACAGCGACGTCGCTCCGAGGGTGAGCTCATCGAGCCACATCAGCAGGTCGTCCATCGGGCTGCCCAGCCGGAGCGCGTACAACGCCACCGTCGTGACGGCACCGACCGAGGTCCTTCCCTCACCGATCAGCCAGGCGCCCCAGGCCACGACGACCGCGATCGGAAAGACAAAACTGAAGTCTAGGGACGGGAACCACGCCGATCGCAAGAACAAGGTCCGACGCTCCCCGGCGTACATGCCTTCGATCGAGGCGTTCAGGCGCTCGGCGCGATCGACCTGCAGGCTCAGCGTCTCGATGGTCCGGGCACCTTCGACGCTCTCGGTGAACACCCCGTTACCCGCGGCGTATGCGGCCCGCTCCACCTGATACGCGGCTGGGGCCCGGCGCAAGAACCAGCGCGTCGGCAACACCACGAAGGGCACGGCGATCAACATCGCCAGTGCCACCAGGGGGTCGGCGACGAAGGCTGCGAGCAGCGTCAGGGTGACGGCGATGGTGCTGACGATGATCGTAGGCACGGCGAATCTGACGGCATGGGAGAGCGAGTCAACGTCGTTCGTGGTCCGCGCCAGCAGGTCGCCGGTGCCGGCGCGTTCCACGGTGCTCAGCGGCAGCGCTGTCGCATCGACCATGAAACGCTCGCGTAGACCGGCGAAGACGCGCTCACCAAGGACGAACGATGCCCGGATGCCAGCCCACCCGAAGGCGCTCTCGGCGATCACCGCGACGGCGAGGATGGCGAGCAGCCACCCCACCGATGCCGATCTGTCGATGACCAAGGTATCGATGAGTTCTCCGATCACCCACGGGCCGACCACTCCGGCGCCGGCTGCCAGAACGTGCCAGAGAACGACGGCGGCCAAGCCGGTCCGGTGCTCACTGATGAGTCGCCGCGTATGGGCCATCACCGCTGGTGCGGATGCAATGGGCAGCGTGCGCGGGGTCGGTTCAGCCTGTCCGGGGCGCTCGCTCATCGCTCACCCCCTCAGCGTGGCGTAGAACCACGTCGCGGTATGCGGGGCTGGTGTCCACCAAGTCCTGGTGTGACCCGCTGGCTACCAGGTGACCATCGAGGAGGAGGTGCACCGTGTCGACGTGCTCCAGCAACAACGGACTCGAGGTGAAGAGCACGGTGCTTCGACCGCTTCGCGCCGACGCCAGACGCCGCCCGATCCGGGCTTCGGTATGGGCGTCGACCGCTGAGGTGGGCTCGATCAGGATCAGCACCTCGGGGTCAGCCAGCAACGCACGAACCAACGCCAATCGTTGCCTTTGCCCTCCCGAGAAGCTGCGACCGCGCTCAGTGATCTCGGAGTCGATGCCGTGCGGGAGCGCCTCGATGACGTCATCGGCGCTCGCCGCCTGCACGGCGCTCGC
>JBATUU010000064.1:0-14217 GCA_049671385.1 Ornithinimicrobium sp.
GCGCATCTGCGCTGGCACCGTGCGAGTGACCGGCTCATAGATGCGAGACAACCAATCGTGGGCACCCTGTGACTCATCGTCGTTCTGTCGGTCAGTGGCCGCGCGATAGGAGTCGAGGTCGTTCAGCAACCGTCGGGCCTGGTTCTCCTGCACGTCCAGGCCGGTCAGCGACATCATCCGTCGGGAGAAGTGCCCGGCGTCCACGACCTTGGGCTGGATCTGGATGTGAGTGCCCTCTATGTCAGTCGTGATTGCCAGCTCATCGACATCGAAGCCGAGATTGTTGAGCCGGGTGATGCGCTCCTCGACACGCCACCGGTCGCCGCTGCCGTACCGCTCGGTGCCCGTCAGCTCCTTCCAGAGCAACTCGTAGCGGTGCATGATGCGGTCCGTGGTCTCCACCGGATCGATGCTGGCGTCCAGCAGGTCGCCGGCCTCGAGATCCATCAGCTCGCCGGCGAGGTTGCCGTAGGCAATCTGTAGGTCGTGCGCCCGCTGACCATCACTGAGCTGCTGGTAGATCGAGGCGGTCTCGGCATCCACGAGGTATGCCGCGAAGTCCCCGGCGTCGCGGCGAAACAGTGTGTTGGACAGCGACACGTCGCCCCAGAAGACGCCGTTGATGTGCAACCTCACCAACAGCACAGCGAGTGCATCGAGCACCCGGCGTGCAGTGTCGGGCTGCATCCGTTGGCTGAAAATTGCTCGGTAGGGCAGCGAGAAGCGCAGGTGCCTGGTCACCAGGCAGGCATCCAACGGCTCGCCGTCGACGTCGGTGCGCCCGGAGATTACCGCAAGCGGCTTGACCGCCGGTTGATCGAGGCGGCGCAACATCCGCAACGTGTCATATTCGCGACGGGCCAAGTCCGCCTTGATTTCCTTGATCGCGACGACCCGACCCGACATCTTCACGAACCGAACGACGTGCCGGGAGATGCCACGGGGCAACGCAGCGAGGTGGCTTTCTGGCCACTCTTCCAACGGCACTTGCCAGGGCAGGTCGAAGAGGGCTGGGTCGGGGCGCGCCGCGCTGATGTCGAGCGCCATGCCCCCACTTTAGTCGTTGTCGAGAACTGACGCTGCGTGGTCGACCAGGGCAATTTGTCGTTGATAAATCAACTTTCTGCAAAGTATTGCACCCCTCCTGCAACGCTGCTACAAATAGGGCATCTGATGCCGTGATGTGCGCAGAGGCGGAAGCCACTGGGTTCGGCGGGCCGCACCACAGTTCAAAGGAGAACTGACCTATGAGGCGTATTTCGGGCTTAGCGGTAGTGACCGTGGCTACATTCAGTCTTGTCGCATGTGGGGGTGAGACGGACGACAGCTCTCAGGCCGAGAGTCAAGAGGAATCCGAAGCAGCTGCAGCCGATGATTCGTCTTCTACCGAGGCGCCGGTGCGCGATGAGAATGCGGATCTTGTGATCTGGTCAGACAACGTCCGTGCCGACGCGTTGCAGGAATACGCCAACACCTTTGGTGAAGAGTTCGGCATTACCGCCCAGGTGCAGGTCGCTACCGACGTGCGGCAGCAGTTCAAAGACGCCACCAATGTCGATCAAGGGCCTGACATCATTGTCGGTGCCCACGACTGGCTCGGTGAGTTGGTGCAAGACGGCACGGTAGCCCCAATTCAGATGGATGCCGATGTCGAGTCGGCCTTCACGCCTGAGTCCATTGAGGCCACGATTTTCGATGGTCAGACCTACGGCGTTCCGTACTCCACTGAGAACCTTGGCCTCGTTCGCAACACGGACATGGTCTCCGAAGCTCCCAGCACCATGGAAGAAATGCTTGCGGCGGGTCAGGAGCTCGTTGACTCAGGAGATGCCGAAGCGCCTATGGTGACAACGGTCAGCCAACAGGGCGATGCCTACCATGCCTTCCCCTACCTCTCTGCTTATGACGGTGGCATATTCGGTCAGACCGAAGAAGGCGGTTTCGACCCGCAGAATGTCATCATTGCCTCGCCCGAGACCGTCCAAGGCGGCGAGAAGTTGGCAATGCTTGGCGAAGCCGGTGCCTTGAATCCAAGCGTCGACAATGCCACTGCGGAAGCCTTGTTTGTCGAGGGCAGGTCGCCGTTCATCGTGACTGGCCCGTGGGTCGAACCCAACCTGCAGAGCGCCGGGATCAACTATGAGATCACGCCCATCCCCGAGTTCGAGGACGGCGGCGACCCCACACCGTTCCTCGGCGTGCAGATGTTCTATGTGTCCTCGGCCGCTGCCAATCCCAACCTAGCTCAGGAGTTTGTCCTGAAGTACGTGCCGACTGCTGACTTCCAGCAGGCCCTCTACGACGCCGGTGGTCGGCCCCCAGCTTTCACCGAAACTCTTGAAGCGGTCTCAGCCGACAATCCCAACATCGCGGCGTGGTCCGAGGCCGGTGAGGGCTCTCCGCCGATGCCCAACATTCCAGCGATGAACGCCGTGTGGGGTCCCCTCGGTATCGCGACCGTCGACATCATCAACGGGGAAAGCCCTCAGGAGCGACTGGACTCCGCACAAAGTGAGATCGAGTCCAACATCGAGTGATCTAGCACCATGACACGCCGGCACGGCTGATCAGCGGCTTGCCTCTGGTCAGCCGTGATGCCGGCGACTACCTTGCCCAGGCGCACTATCCACACAACGCATGACCATGGAGACGCTGATGTCCCAAGCCACCCGCACCGACCCCGCGAAGCAGGATGACTTCGGGCACCAGGGGCTGGAGTTCAAGCAGGGGACGCCGTGGTGGGTTCTGGTGACAAAGTGGATTTCGATCCTGGCTGTCCTGGCTGGCGCCGGACTGGTGATCCAGCGACTGATCGACCAGGGCTACTGGCTCATGGTCGTGGTCACAGCCTTCGTCGCGCTGTGTGTCGTTGCGATCTATGCCAGCAAAGGCATGATCC
Source organism: Ornithinimicrobium sp. (assembly GCA_049671385.1). Classification (GTDB taxonomy): domain Bacteria; phylum Actinomycetota; class Actinomycetes; order Actinomycetales; family Dermatophilaceae; genus Ornithinicoccus. The sequence goes on from JBATUU010000064.1 coordinate 2,900, forward strand.
CCGCCAAATATCTTTTACCCGGCACAGTGCTGCTCCTCGCCTTGCAGATTTGGCCTTTGGTCTACACGGTGGGCATTTCTTTCACCAACTACGGCTCGGGGCACCTGGGTAGCAAAGAGGAGGCCATCGCCTCGATTGAGGCCAACTCGGTGCGCCAGGTCGAAGGCTCAGTGCGGTATGCCCTGAACCTGGCGGTCCAAGAGGGTCAAGATCCCCTCCTGGGTGAACCGGTCTACTTGTTGACCACGCCGGACGGGGTTTTTTATGCCGGGGACAAGGACGGTTTGAGTGACCCGTTGCCCGCAGAGTCAGTAGAGGCCGGCCCCACCGGCCGGATCACTGCTGCTGAAGGCTTCACCATCATGGACGCGACTGTTGTCAACGAGCGTTCTGACGATCTCGCTGAATTCGCTGTGCCTACCGACGAGGGCGGTATCAAACAGTTGGGCCTGTCGGAGGCATTCATCGGCCAGCCTGCGATCGTCTATGACGAAGCGAGCGACACCATGACCAATGCGAGCACGGGGCAAGTGTGGGTTGCAGACGGTGACGAGGCTGAGTTCGTGCCGCAGGACGGGGAAGGCCGGCCGCTACCCCAGGGATGGCGTACCAACGTCGGCTTCGACAACTACACGACCGCGCTGACCGACTCGACCCTGCGCAGCGGACTGATCAGCGTGTTCCTCTGGAATGTCGTCTTCGCGGTGATCACGGTCGTCTCCACGTTCCTGCTGGGCATGCTCTTGGCGCTTTTGTTCAATGATCCACGGCTCAAGGGCAAGGGCATTTACAGGTCATTGTTGATCCTGCCCTATGCGCTGCCCATCTACGTCACTGCTTTGGTGTGGGCGTCTATGTTCAGCACCGACTTCGGCATCATCAATACGATCACCGGGTTGTCGATCAACTGGCTGGGGGACCCATTCTGGGCCAAAGTAGCGCTGCTGCTGACGAATTTGTGGTTGGGCTGGCCCTACATGTTCATCGTCTGCACGGGCGCGCTGCAAGCCATACCCGAGGATGTCAAGGAGGCAGCGGCTATAGATGGGGCTAACTGGGGCCGCACCGTGCGCTCAGTCATCATGCCCCTGCTCCTCGTGGCCGTAGGGCCGTTGCTGAGCGCTTCGTTTGCCTTCAACTTCAATAACTTCGGGCTGATCTTCCTGATGACAGAGGGCGGCCCCTTCACCGGCGGACAATCGGAGATCGGGTCGACCGATCTGCTGATCACGCTGGCCTACCGTCTGGCGCTCGGTGGCGTATCGCCCAACTTCGGTTTCGCCTCAGCGATCTCGGTGTTCATCTTCATCCTGGTGGCGCTGATCAGCTATCAGGGCTTCAAGCGGACGGCTGCCTTAGAGGACGTGAACTGACATGAGCTCAGCACCCCAGAACTCCACCAACGCCGGAGTCTCCGACGCCGCGTACACCGAAGACACGAAGAATGCGGCCTCCCCACGCAGCGGGGTCGCACCAGCCAAAAGCCTGTGGTCCGGCGTCTGGTGGCGGCACGCCCTGGCATTGCTGGCCCTGGCCTACGCACTCTTTCCGATCGTCTTCATCGTCTCCTCGGCCTTTAACAACTCGGGCACCCTGTCGAGTTCGTCGTTGCTGCCGAGCAACCCGGGTGTCCAGAACTTCGTCGACCTCTTCAATGACCCGGCCCGGCCATTCTGGATCTGGTTCCGCAACTCGCTGATCATCTGCACCTTCGCGACGTTGTTCACGGTGTTCCTGGGTGCCTGCGCGGCGTTCGCATTCTCTCGGTTGCGCTGGCAGGGCCGCCGGGCTGGACTGTTGATCGTGCTGCTGGCTCAGATGTTCCCAGCGCTCCTGGCTTTTGTGGCGTTGTACATCACCTTCGCCAATATCGGCGAGATCATCCCGCAACTGGGGCTCAACACGTTGGCCGGGCTGATGCTGGTGTATCTCGGTGGCGCTATGGGCGCCAACATCTGGCTCTTGAAGGGCTACTTCGACACCGTCCCGACGAGTCTGGACGAGGCGGCCCGCCTGGACGGCGCCTCGCATGCCCGTATCTTCTTCAGCGTCATCTTGCGCCTGGTCACCCCGATTCTGGCCACTGTCGGCATCCTCGCGTTCGTTGGCCTGTGGGGTGAGTTCCTGCTGGCCAGTATCTTCTTGACCGACGTCGGCACGCAGACGCTTGCCGTAGGTCTCTACGCCACGCGCGAGGCCGACCAAAACGCCCTGTTCGGCCAGTTCGTCGCCGGTGCGCTGTTGGCCTCGATACCGGTGGTGCTGGTCTATCTGGCCCTCCAGAAGCAACTGGTGGGGGGTCTGACCAGCGGATCGGTCAAGTAGTCGTGCGTGCCTCGCTCGAGAATCCGCACCACGACGGCTCGCCCCTCTACGTCAGTTCCCCCGCGCCCCGGCCCGGGGACACCGTTCAGGTTCGCTTGCGGGTGCCGCGAGCAAGCTCAGTTGAGGCCGTTCACGTCCGGATCACCCCGGACGGCGAGCAGGAGTTCGTCGCTGCCGATCGGATTGACTCCCCAGCTGAAGACAGCAGCCAGTGGTGGCAGGCTGAGTTGCACTGTCATAACCCGATCACCAACTATCGCTTCCTCCTCAGTCGTGACGAGCAGTCCTGTGGGGACCCCACGCAGGGGCCGCGACCATATGAATGGTTGAACGGGAAGGGGTTGCACGAGCGGGACGTGCCGGACGCGAGCGACTTTCGTATCGTGACCTTCGCGCCGCCGCCGCCGCGCTGGGCCCTCGGGTCGGTGGTTTACCAGATCTTCCCGGATCGGTTCGCTCGTGAGGGCAGTGTCGAGCCGCCCGGTATGCCGGGGGCACCGCGCACCGATCTGCCCGGATGGGCTGTCTCAGCAGGTTGGGAAGACACGGTGGACCTTCGCCCCCAGACGTGCGGTCAGCAGGTGTTCGGCGGGACGCTGCGCGGGGTCATGGAGCACTTGGACCACGTTGAGGATCTCGGCGCGAATGTCATCTACCTCACTCCGTTCTTCCCGGCCCGCTCGAACCATCGCTACGACGCGGTGAGTTTCGCCCAGGTCGATCCCATTCTGGGAGGCACTTCCGCGCTGCTGGAGCTGCAGCGTGCGGCGCATGCGCGGGACATGATGGTGCTGGGGGACATCACCACCAACCACACCGGTGAGGATCACGAGTGGTTTCTGGAGGCGCTCAGTGATCCGTTGGGTCATAAGGCGGCTTGGTATGTGCATCATGAGGATGCGGATCGCGCCGATGGCTATGTCTCCTGGCTCGCGGTGGGCACCTTGCCGAAGTTGAACCACGCAGACGCTTCGCTGCGCACGGCAATGTTCGACCGTGAGGACTCGGCGATCCGCAGATGGCTGGGCCCCGGCAGAGGGATCGATGGGTGGCGGATCGACGTGGCCAACATGACCGGTCGATACCGTGATCTGGATGTAGCCGCAGATGTGGCCCGCCAGGTGCGGCGAGCTGTCGAAGAGGTCGGGGTTGACCGCCGATGCGAGCCGCTGGTGATCGCCGAGCACACTCATGATCACAGCGCCGACGCAATGGGCGATGGCTGGCATGGGGTGATGAACTACTCGGGATTCACGAAACCGGTGTGGACGTGGCTACGCAGTGACGACTTCTCTCCGAAGTTCCTTGGCTCGCCGGTGCGCGTTCCCAGGCTGGGTGGAAGCTTGGTCGCCGAGACCATGTCGGAGTTCTTCTCGATAGTGCCGTGGCGAACTCTGAGCCACTCGATGACGCTGCTCGGCTCACACGACACCACGCGGATCAGGACGGTCGTCGGTGAGGATCCGGCTCTGGTCCACGTAGCCGCCGGATTGTTGTTCACCTTGCCGGGCATCCCGATGGTCTATTACGGCGATGAGATCGGCTTGACGGGTGATTTCGGGGAGGACGGTCGACGCCCCATGCCGTGGTCTGAGGATGGAGAGGGCTCCAGGGCCGGGGAAGAGCAGATTCACCACACATACCGCGAGATGATCCACCTCCGGCGCAACACCCCCGCCTTGCACTCAGGCGGGCTCCGGTGGGTGCACACAGAGGACGACGCAATGGTCTTCCTGCGAGAACACCCCACCGAATCTGTTCTTGTGCACATTGCGCGGGGTGCGCATCCGAGGATTGCCCTGCCTATCGGGCTACTGCCGGGTATCGGTGACGGAGAACCCTTGGTCGGACCTGATCTCGACGTCGACGAAGAGTGGGTGAGCTTGACCTCACGAGGCCCTACAGTGCAGGTGTGGCGGTGGTCGCCCGTGGTGCCCGACTGGGCCTAGCGCTCAACATGAAGGGCAGAGCGATGAATGGCAAGTTGTCGGAAATAGCGGACTACGCTCATGTGAGCGAGGCGACAGTATCGCGAGTGCTCAATGATCGCCCCGGCGTCGCCTCAGGTACCCGTCAGAGCGTATTGACCGCTGTCGATGTGCTCGGCTATGAGCGGCCGAGCAAGTTGCGCCGGCGCACAGCCGGGTTACTCGGGCTGGTCACCCCCGAGCTCACCAATCCCTTCTTCCCCCTCCTGGCGCAGACTCTGGAGACGCACTTGGCCGCCGCGGGATATACCTGCGTCTTGTGCACGCAGACGCCGGGTGGGGTTCATGAGGACCAGTACGTCGAGATGCTCCTTGCGCGCGGCGTCTCCGGCATCATCTTTGTCTCCGGCTATCACGCCGACACCAAAGCCGACGTCGCTCGATACACCACCTTGCGTGAGCGCGGGCTACCGATCGTGCTGGTCAACGGGTATCGGCCGGGAATCGAAGCGAACTTCATCTCCCACGATGACTACGCGTCGATGCGCCTGGCTGTTCAGCACCTGCGCGACCTGGGCCACCGTCGGATCGGCTTTGCCACGGGTCCGTCGCGATATGTGCCCGTCCAGAGGAGGATCGAGGGGTTCCGAGAGGCGATGGCCGAAGTGGCCCCATCTGCCGAGATCGACTCACTCATCCAGACCACGCTCTTCTCGATCGAGGGCGGTGTCACCGCGGCTCGATGCCTCTTGGATCAAGGAGTCACGGCTATCGTCTGCGGCTCCGACCTGATGGCGCTAGGGGCGGTTCGAGCGGCCGAGCAACTGGATCTGCGCGTCCCTGCGGACGTCTCCGTCATCGGGTCGGACGATTTCCCGCTTGCTGGCTTCACCGACCCCCCGTTGACAACCATTCGACAAGACGTGCACGGCATTGCCGAGGCGGCCGTGACCTCGATACTCGAGGAGATCGCTCGCGAAAAGGTGGTCCATCGCGAATACCTCTTCGCGCCCGAACTGGTGTTGCGCAGATCAACTGCCCCGGTGCCCAAGCGCGTCGGCGGCGATAAAGACTGAACTGCACATAGGTATGCCGCCTGCTCGGGTGAGCGGGCGGCATACCTGCGTTGCGGGAGTGGAGTAGGTCAGTCGTTGATGCGCAACCCCGTCTCGGTGTTGAACAGGTGGACGTGCTCGGTCACCGCAGCGAACTGGACGGTCTCGCCCTTCTTCGGCGGCGTGCGGCCGTCGACGCGGGCGATGAACGGCTTGTCGGTGGCCTTGGCGCCGGGCAGTTCACCGTAGATGTAGGCGTCAGCGCCGAGCTCCTCGACGACATCGATGACCACAGTCAGGCCGCGGCCACTGTCGTCGACATCCAGGTCCTCGGGACGGATGCCGGCGATTACGGTGTCGCCCGCCTTGTCCAGCACCTCGCGGTCGACCGGGAAGACGGTGTCTCCAAACTTGATGCCACCGTCGGCAACCGGCAGCTCCATCAGGTTCATCGCCGGTGAGCCGATGAAGCCGGCTACGAAGACGTTGTCCGGGTGGTCATACATCCGGCGCGGGGAGTCGCACTGCTGCAGGAAACCGTCCTTGAGCACGGCGACGCGGTCACCCATCGTCATGGCCTCGACCTGGTCGTGGGTCACGTACACGGTGGTGACACCCAGCCGGCGCTGCAGCGAAGCAATCTGCGTGCGGGTCTGCACGCGCAGCTTGGCATCCAGGTTCGACAGCGGCTCATCCATCAAGAAGACCTGGGGGGAGCGCACGATCGCACGGCCCATTGCCACGCGCTGACGCTGACCACCGGAGAGTGCCTTCGGCTTGCGGTCGAGGAACTCGGTGAGGTCCAGGATCTTGGCGGCCTCTTCGACGCGCTCACGGATGTCGGTCTTGTTGACACCGGCGATCTTGAGCGCGAAGCCCATGTTGTCGGCGACCGTCATGTGCGGGTACAGCGCGTAGTTCTGGAAGACCATCGCCACATCACGGTCCTTCGGCGGCAGCGAGGTGACGTCCTTGTCGCCAATCAGGATGCGGCCTCGGTTGACCTCTTCGAGGCCGGCCAGCATGCGCAGGCTGGTGGACTTGCCACAGCCGGAGGGGCCGACGAGGACGAGGAACTCGCCGTCTTCAATGTCGATCGACAAGTCCGTCACCGAGGGAGACTCTGCACCAGGGTAAATGCGGACTATGTTATCGAGAGTCACTGTTGCCATGAGTCGTTGCTCCTTCACCGGCAGGTACGTGCCGGACGATCCGTTGTAAAGGTCAGCTGCACGGCAGGCGCCGTGCAACGACTCGACTCACAGTGCTCCTGACCACGCAGCTCCAGAACACGCAGGCCGCAGACATCGGGGCACCATTGCCGAGATTGCTCGGAAGCCTACCGTGATCGCAGGGGCCCAGGCTAGGCCAAAGCGCCATCAATCGTGGGTTGACCTGCATCGGGATGCTTCGATGGGCCAAGAGTGCGGGTGGCGCGCACCGCCCACAAGATCTCCAGCATGGCGACCACGCTGTGCTCGTTCGTGACGCGGTAGCGCGCGGCCGTCGAGCCAGAGCCGACTTTGACGCTGATGTGGTCTTCGCCCAACTGCTCAAAGGCATCTTCGTCGGTCACGTCATCACCGGCATACACAATCACATCTGCGCCAACGCTCACGGCCAGATCCAGCAGGGCTGAGCCCTTGTCGGCCTGTGTCACCGCCATCTCGACGACGTCCTTGCCGCGCGTGACCACCACACCCTCACGGTGCTCTACCAGGTCCATCGTCGCCGCGGTCGCGGCGCGGGCAGCCTCCAGATCAACACCGCGGGTATGCAGCACGACGGCACCGGGCTTGAGCTCCATTCGGGCTGCGGGGTGCTGGGTGAGCAGATCGTCCATGGCCTCGCGTAGCGCGCTGTAACGGGCCTGCTCCTCGTCGCTGAGTTGCAACTGCCCGCCGCGTGAGCGCTCGGCGCCATGGGAGCCGATCAACACCACCGAGTCCTCGGCGCAGGACAGCTCGTGCAGCGTGGCCAGGGCGCGTCCGGAAATCAACGCGACGGTGACATGGGGGAGGTCGGCCAGGGCGTGCAGCGCGGGCATGGCGCCACTGACCGGCGTGGCATCCATCGGCTCATCGGCCAGCGGCGCCAACGTGCCATCGAAGTCGACGCCGACGAGCAGATGCTCAGCAGCACCGAGTGGGGCCAGCACGGCCCGCAGCGCCTCATTCACCAGATGTCCCTTTCTCCTGGCAACACACCGCCGGCGTCGTCACGGTCGAGACCAGCCCAGGAGGCTTACTCGCGCGGTGGTTTTGCCGGCGCGAACTCCAGGGCCTCCAAGTACATCTTGGCCCAGGTGTGCACGTCATTGCTACGGACCCGACGACGCATCGTGCGCATCCGCCTGCGGCGAGCACCTGGGTCCTCGTGCAATGCGGTCAGGATGGCACGCTTCATACCCACGATGTCGTGCGGGTTGCAGGTGTAGGCCGCGTTCAACTCCGCAGCAGCACCGGCGAACTCGCTGAGCACCAGGGCTCCGCCGAGATCGTGGCGACAGGTGACGTACTCCTTGGCGACCAGGTTCATCCCATCGCGCAGGGGCGTGACCAGCATGACGTCGGCTGCCTGGAACATCGCGGCCATCTCATCCCGGGGATAGCTCTGGTGCAGATAATGCACGGGGGTTTGACCCATGTTGGCGAACTCGCCATTGATCCGGCCGACCATCCGCTCCACCTGCGAACGCAGCCGCTGGTATGCCGCGACCCGCTCCCGACTGGGGGTGGCCACCTGCACGATCGCCACCTCCGCAGGGTCGATCGCGCCGTCGGCGAGCAGCTCGGAGATAGCCCGCAACCGGTGCCGCAGACCCTTGGTGTAGTCGAGCCGGTCGACGCCCAACATCACGGCCTTCGGGTTGCCCAGGGAGGCTCGCATAGCGCTGGCACGCTCTTGAGCCTGCACGGTCATGGCAAGACTCTCGAGCCCGCCGAAGTCGACCGAGATCGGCACCGCGGACGCGCGCGTGATGCGTTGTATGCCGCCCAGCTCGCCGTCGTCGCTACCGGGCCAGGTGACCACATCCCCTTTCGACGTCGCCCCGAGCAGGGAACGGCAGGCACGGATGAAATTGCGTGCGTCGCTGGGCAGCTGGAAACCGACGAAATCGGCGCCGAGCAATCCGCGCAACAACGGCGCTCGCCAGGGCAACTGGGCGAACAGCTCGACGGGTGGGAACGGGATGTGACAAAACCAGCCGATCCGCACATCGGGGCGCAGCTCCCGCAGCAGTGCTGGCACGAGTTGGAGCTGGTAGTCGTGCACCCAGACGGTGGCGCCAGGGGCGGCGATCGCCGCGATGGTGCGCGCAAAACGCTCATTGACGTCGCGATAGCTCGCCCACCAGCGACGGTGGAACTCTGGCTCGGTGATCACGTCGTGATAGATCGGCCACAAGGTGCCGTTGCTGAAACCTTCGTAGTAGTCGCGGATCTCGTGGGTGTGCAACTGCACGGGATGGACCTCGAGGCCGTCATCGGTCCTGAACGGCTCGGTCTCCACGTCGGGCTCACCGGCCCACCCGACCCAGGCCCCCTGGCGGATGTGCATCACCGGCAGCATGGCGCTGACCAACCCGCCGGGGCTCGTGCGCCACCGGTTGTCCCCCTCCGGGTTGGGGTCACGATCAACCGGCAGTCGATTGGCGGCGATCACGAAGTCAGCCAACTGGGTCGTGTCAGCCATGTCCCGCCTCTCCTCGAGGTGTCCAGACTACGGGAGTATCGCCGGGGCGGGCCGTGCCTGAAGGTGATGCTCAGGCGAACCGCATACCGTTGGGGCGTGAGCGCGCAGGAGGACCCCGCTGAGCACGGCCAACGTCAGGTCGGTCCGTATGTCTTGGGCGCGCGGCTCGGCGAAGGCGGTATGGGGGTGGTCTGGCGGTCCAAAGATCGCTCCGGGCGTGAGGTCGCCATCAAGGTGTTGCGCCCGCACATTGCGCACGACGAGAACGCACGGGCCCGGTTGCGGCGCGAGGTCGACACGTTGGAGCGGGTATCTCATCCCCGCGTCGCCGCGGTGCTCGATGCCGATGTCGACGGGCCAGCGCCCTACATCGTCACGGAGTTTGTGCCGGGCGCACCGTTGGACGCTGTGGTGCAGCAAGAGGGTCCGCTGACGCCCGAGGGGTTGGCGCGGTTGGGTCGCGGGCTGTCCGAGGCGCTCGCGGCGATTCACGCCGTGGGCATCGTGCACCGGGACCTCAAGCCCGGGAATGTGCTGATGGTCGGTGATGATCCGGTGGTGATCGACTTCGGCATCGCGCAGGTTGCTGAGGACTCGCGGCTGACGATGACCGGCATGGTGATGGGCACCCCGGGATATCTGTCGCCGGAGGTCGTCGAGGGTGCTTCGGTCACCCGGGCGACCGATTGGTGGGGCTGGGCGGCAACGCTGTCGTTCGCGGCCAGCGGCAAGCCGCCGTTCGGGACCGGACCGATGAGTGTGGTGTTGGACCGGGTCGTCCGCGGGCGGACGAAGTTGGACGGCGTGGACGAGCAGCTGCGGCCGTTGCTGCTGGCTGCCCTGGATATCGATGCCAGTCGGCGGCCGAATGCCTCGGAGGTGATGGCGGCGATGGAGGCGTATGCCGCCAATCGTCCGGTCACCGAGGCGATGACTGCGAGCTCGTTGGCGGCGGCTCGCGAGGTGAGCCGCTCCGGTTCGACGAGCATGGGCTCCGGCGATGCCACGGGGCGTATGCCGCCTCCCACAGCCGGTGCTAGCGGACAGATGCAGGCGCCGCCCGCCGATGCCACGCAGCGCGCGCCCACTGTCGACCCGACGCGGGCCCAACCGATCTCGCAGACACGGGTTGCGCCGGTGATGCCGTCGGCTCCTGAGCAGCAACGAGGCGGGCCGCCGGCATACCGGGAGCCGCAGCCGTACCCGCATACCGAGTCCTATCCCTCCCAACGCTTCGCGGGCGCAGGGCCCGCGGGGCCCCAGGCGCCGTATCGCCAGTCGGGGCCTCCAGGCCAGCCCTACCCGTCCGCTCCTGGACAGGGCGGTCCGGCCCAGCCATGGACCAAGCCGGGGCAGGGCTATGGCGGCGGGCATGGACAGCCGCAGCCAGGTGCATCGACGCGCGGCGACCCGCGGATCGGCCGGCCGATGCGCACCGGCACCATCCTCACGCTACTCGCAGTCTTTGTGGCGTTGTCCACGCAGGCGCCCTTGTTGGCGTGGGGGTTGCTCGGTGCGTGGTCGGCGTTGACGCGGTGGATCGACCGGTCGATGACCGGCTTGGTGTTGCGGCGGCACGAGGCGGGGGTGCGCAGTAGCGACATACCGATGACGTTGTTGGCGGCGCCGTTGCGACTGATCCCGTCGGTGCTGACGACGCTGTTGTGGCTGGTCTTGCCGCTCGGCTTTGCCGTCGTGACGGCGATCGGGACCGCGTTCGCGTTGAGCCAAGGCCTGGACACCTCGGCTGCGGTCGAAGATCCACTGCCCATCGCCGTCGGCTCTGCTCTGGGGGCGGTGATCGGTTGGTGGGGACCGGGGAGCGTATCGATGCGTCGAGGCACGCGCACGCTAGTGCGTGCCGTGGTGCCTAGAGGTCTCACGACCCAGGTCGTGGTGACGTTCTTGCTCGTCGGAGCGGTGGCGCTCGGCGGGTGGGCGTTGCTGGAAGGGCAGCCGGTGAGTTGGTGGCCCAGTCCCTCTGGGAGCGCGCCATTGCTCGATTGGGTGCCCGCGGTGGCGCTAGGTCAAGACTTGTCCATAAATTAGTCAGGTCTGTTGGCACCTCCGCCTTCGGCACGTAGCGTGACCAAAACGTTACTTTTGCGTCCCCTCGAAAGGACCCCTCCGGATGAACCCTGTGTCCCTACCCTTCCGTGCGCCCAAAACCCAGGCGATGCCCCCGGCGCCCACCGCGCCGCATCGCGGTGGGCGTGTGGGTCGCCGCGTGGCCACCGTCGCACTTACGGCTGCCACATCGATTGGGATTCTTGGTCTCGGTGCGCCGACCGCTGCTGCGGACACGGTGTGGGAT
>JBATUU010000065.1:0-7769 GCA_049671385.1 Ornithinimicrobium sp.
GGGCTTCTCCGGGCTGACTGGGTCGCTCGGGCACTCCATCAGAGGTCACCGCCGTGGCAAAGCGGCCAGTCCGCACGGCCATCACTCCGTGCTCACCGCCGTCTTCCAACTCTTCGATCTCGTAGAATTCACGCTCGGTGGCTGGCGGCTCGGCCATAGGTCCCAAGACCGTGGCCAGCTCGTCGATGAGCGCGGCATCGGCCGCACTCCACGAGCCGGTGGCCTCGGCTTGGCGCAATGTGTGCGCCAAGGCCCGAGCCTCATCAGGCGTGACGTCCTGGCCGCTCACTCGTGTCGCCAACGCGTCGTCGGTCAGCCAGCGCAGCACATCTCGGGCGTCTAGCTGTGGCCACCACGCCTCGACAAAGGCCTCGACCTCGCGGGAGTCGGCAAACTTCTCAACAAACTCGCCCCGATCCCGGGTGGGATCACCGACCTGCGCCCAGGCCAAGTCGGTCAGCGCCATCAGCGCCGGGGCTCCCGCGTTGTTGCGGTGATGGCGGCGCAGCGCAGTGCGTCGGGCACGCTCCAGGTCGGCTGCCCCCAGTCGGATGGCCTGACCGGCAACAAAACAGCGCAGCTCGGTGGGTGCGCCGGGAACGGCGCAACGAGCGAGCCGGTTCAGCACCGGCCGCATCCGCAGCGAACCCTTCATGGCAGCGACCTGCGGGTTGTCCAACCGGCCGGCGGTGATGCCGCCCACGACATCGCCCAATGAGCGCAGCGTGACACTGTCCTCCCCGAGCGAGGGCAATACGCGCTCGATGTATGCCGTGTAGCCGGCTGAGGGTCCCACCACGAGGACGCCACCGGCCTCGAATCGGCGACGGTCGGCATACAACAGGTATGCCGCACGGTGCAGCGCAACGACCGTTTTGCCAGTGCCCGGGCCGCCGGTGATTTCGGTGACCCCGCGGGCAGGCGCCCGGATCGCTTCGTCCTGGTGCTGCTGGATGGTGGCAACGATGTCGCGCATCCGCTCCCCACGACTGCGCGACAACGCAGCAATCAGGGCGCCATCGCCCACCACGACAATGCCCTCAGGGGCTTCGGGGACCATCAGGTCGTCCTCGACTCCGATCACCCTGACGCCCTTGCAACGCAATACGCGACGGCGGATCACACCGTGCGGTTGGACCGGCGTGGCCCGATAGAACGGCGCAGCGGCGGGGGCGCGCCAGTCGATGACCAGCGGTTCGTAGTCGTCGTCTCGCACCCCGAGGCGGCCGATATAGCGCACCTCACGGTGGTCGGCATGGCTCTTCTGCCCCTGGTCATCCTGCATATCCAACCGACCAAAGACGAGGCCTTCGTGCTGGTCTTGCAGGGTGCTGCGGCGCTTCGTCGCGGCGAAAACCAACGCATCGCGCTCAAACAATCCGGTCAGTTCCTCTTCGCGGGGCTCCCCCGTGCCTTGACGTTCGGTGCGTCCCCTGGCCAAGCCTTCCGCATGCACCAACTCGACACGGTCGCCGGCCTTCACCAACTCGCGGTAGACGAGGTCAACATGACGTTGCTCATGACCGATCTCGGAGGTAATAACGTCGGATGTTTCGGCGCTCACCCGCACCCGCCTTTCGTGATCGTCATCGACAGATTGCCTGACACCTGCGATCCGGCCGCGCAGATATAGCAAAGAGGACATGCTATCCAGGTGTGGCCGCAGATCATGCCGCCCATAGCCGCGCCGCACCGGTCGAACACGACGAGGCATACCAAAGTTGGAGTCTGTCTGCCTTCATGGCACCATATTTGGCGCTGGTGTTCGCGCCGGTATGGGGATTGTGCGCGTCATGCGGCGACGTCCCCCACGTTGCTGCGAGACCCTGCCCCATGTGTGGCCCCCCTGGGCGATCCCCCCTGATGCCCAGAGGGGCCACACCTAGATCACAGGCTGCCGCACAGCGTTCGCCGACAGGGACCCTGCGGGCGCTTGTCACTGAGAGCGGCTCGGCACAGTGACTAGGGTTGGTGTCGTGAGGGTACTTGTCATTGGCAGCGGCGCTCGGGAGCACGCGATCGTCCGTGCGCTGTTGGCTGATCCGGACGTGACCGAGGTTTTGGTGGGTCCCGGCAATCCGGGGATCGAAGACCTAGCCGGGGCATCGTCCTTGCCCGGCATCTCCGACGTATGCGACAGCGACGCGATCATTGCAGCAGCGCGCGAGCACGCGGTCGGTCTCGTCGTCATTGGGCCCGAAGCGCCGCTCGTCGCTGGTGTCGCCGATGCCGTCCGAACCGCCGGCTTCGACTGCTTTGGCCCGAGTGCTGAAGCGGCCGGCCTGGAGGCCAGCAAGGCCTTCGCCAAGCAGGTCATGGCTGCTGCTGATGTGCCGACCGCCCGGTCACAGGTATGCAGCACGCCCGAGCAGGTCGAGGAGGCTCTTGACGCGATCGGCGAGCCCTACGTCGTCAAGGACGATGGTCTGGCAGGCGGCAAGGGGGTCGTCGTCACCGACAGTCTCGACGAGGCGCTCGCTCACGGCGGACGGTGCCTGGCTCGTGGGTCTCAGGTTGTCGTTGAGGAGTTCCTCGATGGCCCCGAGGTTTCGTTGTTCTGCATCAGCGACGGAGTGCACGTGCGAGCTCTAGAGCCTGCTCAGGACTTCAAGCGCGTCGGCGACAAAGACACCGGCCCGAACACCGGGGGGATGGGGGCCTACAGCCCGCTCCCATGGCTGGCGGACGTCGCGCCCGACCTGGTGCGGGACGTTGTGGATCGGGTTGCCGAGCCGACGATCGCCGAGATGACTGCGCGCGGCACACCTTTCGCGGGCGTGCTCTACATCGGTTTGGCGCTGACCAAGGCTGGCCCACGAGTGGTCGAGTTCAACGCCCGCTTTGGCGACCCCGAGACTCAGTCGGTGTTGGCCCGGTTGCGCACCTCTTTGTTCACGATCTTGGCAGCGGCAGCCCGCGGCACGCTGGCCGAGTTGCCGCCCTTCATCTGGAGACCGCAGACAGCGGTCACGGTGGTGCTGGCCGCCGATGGTTACCCTGCTGCGCCGCGCACCGGGGCGAGGATCGTTGGTGTGGCAGACGCCGAGGCCATGGACGGGGTGCACGTCCTGCATGCAGGCACCACGACTGCCGGTGGCGAGCACCTCACCGTTTCCGGTGGCCGTGTGCTCTCGGTCGTCGGCATCGGTGACGATGTCGAGCAGGCGCGGGAGCTCGCCTACCAGGGGGTGGACCGGATCACCTTCGAGGGCGCCCACTACCGCAGCGATATCGCCGCCGCGGCGTCGACACGGCCTGCGGAGCCCACCTACCGATCTATGGAGATCGAGGGCCACATCCCGCTGTATGCGGGCAAAGTGCGCGAGTTGTACGCCCCGCTCGATCCACAGACCGGGCTAGCCCACGAGGATCAGATGTTGCTCGTCGCCTCAGATCGGATCTCGGCGTACGACTTCGTGCTCGACACCGACGTGCCCGACAAAGGCATCATCTTGACCCAGATGTCGCTGTGGTGGTGTGAGCAACTGAAAGACCTGTGCGACAACCACCTTTCGTCCACCAACGTGCCCGATGCCGTTGCTGGCCGTGGCGTATACGTCCATCGCCTGGCCATGTTGCCGGTCGAGTGCATCGCGCGCGCCTATCTCAGCGGTGGGGGCCTCGCCGAGTACCGAGCCACCGGGGCAGTCAGCGGGGTGGAGCTACCGCCTGGTTTAGAGGATGGGTCACAGCTGCCCGAGCCGATCTTCACTCCCAGCACCAAAGCACCTGCCGGGGAGCACGATACGCCGATGACGTATGCGCAGGTCACGGCGTTGATCGGCCCAGCCTTGGCGCAAGCGGCCAGCAACCTCACGCTGGCGATCTTGATCCGCGGCAATGCGATCGCCCGCGAGCGCGGCATCATCATTGCCGACACGAAGGTTGAGTTCGGGATCGACCCGCGCGAGTGCCCGCAGCACGCACTGCGGGCGGACGGCAGCATCGACTGGACTCTGATCGAGGCGCAGCAGGTCCGCCTGATTCTGGCCGACGAAGTGCTGACTCCTGACTCGTCGCGGTTCTGGCGCGAGAGTGAGTGGCAGCCCGGCCAGCAGCAGACGTCGTACGACAAGCAGGTCTTGCGTGACTGGCTGACCAGCGCCGACAGCGGCTGGGACCGTGACTCCGGAGCGCCACCCCCTCATCTGCCCGCAGAGATCGTGCAACGCACCCGAGGCCGGTATGTCGAGGCGTTCGAGGCCCTGACGATGCAGCCGTTCAGCAGGTGAGAAGTGCGTAGAATCGCCTCCGGTGCTCATCCCCCCTTGAACCTGTCCGTAGCGCACCTACCCATGAAGGAGTGGCGGCCCTGATGGGAACTGTCATCGTCGATGTCATGCCCAAGCACGAGATCTTGGATCCCCAGGGCCAAGCGGTGGCGGGGGCCCTGACCCGGATGGGTGTCGAGGGCTTCACCGAGGTCAGGCAGGGCAAACGGTTCACCCTCGAGGTCGAGGGTGAGGTCACTGAAGACCATTTGGTCGCCGCTGAGCGTGCCGCCTCGACACTTCTGAGCAACCCCGTCATCGAAGACATCGTCTCTGTGCGGCCGGGCTCGGCATGAAGATCGGCGTGGTGACGTTCCCGGGATCACTGGATGATCACGACGCTCGTCGAGCGGTCCGCCTTGCTGGTGGTGAAGCCGTCAGCTTGTGGCACGCCGACGCCACGTTGCGCGGCGTGGACGCCGTCGTGCTGCCCGGTGGGTTCTCCTACGGCGACTATCTGCGGGCCGGTGCGATAGCCCGGTTCTCGCCGGTCATGGAGGTGCTGATTCCGGCCGCCGAAGCTGGTATGCCGGTGCTCGGGATCTGCAATGGCTTCCAGGTCTTGTGCGAGTCGCATCTGCTGCCTGGCGCATTGGTGCGCAATGACCACCAACAGTTCGTCTGCCGCGATCAGAAGGTGCGGATTGAGCGTGCCGACACGGCCTGGACTCATCACTTCGATGCCGGAGAGCAGATCACCATCGCGCTGAAGAATGGTGAAGGCGCGTACATGGCCGATGAGGAGACGCTGGATCAACTGGAGGGGGAGGGCCGAGTGGTGGCCCGCTATCTCGGCGCGAACCCGAATGGCTCACGGCGCGCTATCGCCGGGGTGAGCAACACGCGCGGCAACGTCGTTGGGCTGATGCCGCACCCTGAGCACTGCGTCGAATCGGGGTATGGACCATCGCTTGACGGCTTGGGCTTCTTTACCTCGGTGCTGCAGTCATTGGTGAGCGTATGAGAGTTGTGGACACGGTCGACGCGGCGGCCACGTCAGCGAATATCGAGCAACCCTGGGCCGCCCTCGGGTTGAAGTCCGATGAGTATGCCCGGATCGGTGAGATCCTCGGGCGCCGACCGACCAGCGCCGAACTGGCGATGTACTCGGTCATGTGGTCCGAGCACTGCTCCTACAAGTCGTCCAAGGTGCACTTGAGTCAGTTTGGAGACAAGACCGACGACGCGATGCGCCAAAATTTGCTGGTCGGCATCGGTGAGAATGCGGGCGTCGTCGACATCGGTGATGGCTGGGCGGTGACCTACAAGGTCGAGAGCCACAATCACCCCAGCTACATCGAGCCTTACCAGGGTGCAGCAACCGGGGTTGGCGGCATCGTGCGCGACATCATGAGCATGGGGGCGCGTCCCATCGCGGTGATGGACGCCTTGCGCTTCGGCGCGCTGGACCACCCGGACACCACGAGGGTGCTGCCGGGCGTGGTTGCTGGGGTCGGCGGCTATGGCAACTGCCTCGGCTTGCCAAACATCGGTGGTGAGGTGGAGTTCGACCCCTGCTACCAGGGAAACCCCCTGGTCAACGCGCTGTGCGTTGGCGCGATGCGCGTGGAGGACATCCACCTGGCCTCCGCCACCGGTGTGGGTAACCTGGTGATCCTCTTCGGCGCGAAGACAGGCGGCGACGGCATCGGCGGCGTGTCGGTGCTGGCTTCGGAGACGTTCGACTCGACGGGTCCAGCGAAACGACCCGCGGTGCAGGTCGGTGACCCGTTCGCCGAGAAGGTGCTGATCGAGTGCTGCCTGGACCTGTACGCGGCCAAGGTCGTCGCCGGCATTCAGGACCTCGGTGGCGCCGGGCTGAGCTGTGCGACCAGTGAACTGGCCTCTAACGGCGATGGCGGGATGAGTGTGCACCTGGACCGGGTGCCGCTGCGTGACTCCAGCCTCTCCCCCGAGGAGATCCTGATGTCGGAGTCCCAGGAGCGGATGATGGCCGTGGTCGAGCCGGACAAGCTTGAGGACTTCATGGCCATCGCCGCACGGTGGGACGTTGAGGCCACCGTATTGGGCGAAGTCACCGACGGCACCACCCTGCAGGTTTTCTGGGGTGACGACCTCATCGTGGACGTGCCCCCGCGTTCCGTGGCCCACGACGGCCCGGTCTATCAGCGGCCATTGGAGCGACCGGCATACCTCGATGCGCAGATCGCCAACACAGCCTTCGGCCTTGCTGCTCCGATCGAAGGCCCAGAATTGAAACAAGCCTTGCTCGACATCCTGGCCTCGCCAAACGGGTGTGACCCGACGTGGGTGACGCAGCAGTACGACCGGTACGTGCGTGGTAATACGGCTCAAGGTATGCCGGATGACGGCGGCGTCGTGCGGGTTGATGAGCAGACCGGCAGAGGGGTCGTGCTGTCCACCGACTGCAATGGGCGGTTTGCTCAGTTGGATCCGTATGCCGGGGCGCAGCTGGCCTTGTCGGAGTCCTATCGCAACGTCGCCGTGTCCGGAGGCGTGCCGGCCGCGGTCTCAGACTGCTTGAACTTCGGCTCCCCGGAGGACCCAGGCGTGATGTGGCAGTTCGAGCGCGCAGTCACCGGCTTGGCAGACGGCTGCAAGACCCTCGGCATCCCGGTGACCGGCGGCAACGTGTCGTTCTACAACCAGACCGGTGACGTGGCGATCCACCCGACGCCCCTGGTCGCGGTGCTCGGCGTGATGGACGACGTGGCCGGGCGCAACCGCAGCGGGTGGGCCAGTGAGCCGAGCCGCCACGACATGGTCTTCCTGCTCGGTGAGACTCGCGATGAGATCGATGGGTCTCTCTGGGCACAGGTTGCGCATGACCATCTGGGCGGAGTGCCACCGCGGGCGGATCTGCCCGCCGAGATGAGGTTGGCCACGGTGATGGGCGCGGCTACGGCGGCTGGCCTGGTGCGCTCTGCCCACGATGTCTCCGACGGTGGCCTCAGCCTCGCGTTGGCCGAGTGCGCGCTGCACGAGGGTGTTGGTGGCACCATCACGCTGCGCGATGTGGCGAGTCGAGACAATATCGACGCCTTCACCTTGCTCTTCAGCGAAACCGTGGCGCGGGCCGTGGTAACGGTCTGCGCAGACGACGCGGAGGCGTTTGAAGGTCTGTGCGTCGAGCACTCTCAAGTCGTTGCGCGCATCGGCGAGACCGGCGGCGACTCGCTCGTGCTCGACAGCCTCTACACGGTGAGCCTGGAGGATCTGCGCACGGCGCATACCGGCGTCATAGAGAGCGCACTGGCACGCTGAGGCTCAAAGTCATTGTCTCGGTGCCAATCTGAGAGGCGCCCTGCTCCGAATAACGGTGTGGACGGGATGACCCGAAAGTCCTGCCAGACCACGAGGAGTCAGAAGATGAACACTCGCATGCGCATGCTCACCGCCGTCGCAGGAGCCGGGTTGGCGGCTACGGGAACCGCAGGAGCCGCTGGTGCCGCACACGACGAGAATCCGTCAAAAAAAGTCGCGAGTTATGCCTACAGCCTCGACGCCGTCCAGGAC
>JBATUU010000066.1:0-1530 GCA_049671385.1 Ornithinimicrobium sp.
CAACAGCGCCGCGCAGACCGTGATCGTGCCGAGTTGATGGCGCCGGCTTGGCGGCAGCGCGACACCGGTCGCACACTGATCACCGTCGCGCCGACCGGCGCCGAAAGCACCAAGGCGGATGTGCCCAACCTGCCGACGACCCTGGATGAGCTGGTCGCGACGGCGATCCGATGTGAGGCTGCCGGGGCGGGGCTGATCCACGTCCATATTCGGGGCGCCGATCACCTGCCCTCGTTGGACCCGGTGCGGTTACGCGACACCGTGCAGGCCCTGCGAGAGAGCACCGGCTTGGTGGTGCAACTGTCCACCGGCGGCTCAGTTTACGACCCGCTCGATGAGCGTCTACGAGTGCTTGACGCAGAGCCTGACTCCTGCAGCCTGACCTGCGGCACCGTCAACTTCGGCGATGCCGTGTTCAGCAACCCCTACCCCTTCATAAGCGAGTTGTATCAACTGGCTCAAGAGCGTGAGATCGTGCCTGAGTTCGAGTTGTTCGACCTCGGTCACGTCGCTGCGCTCTCCCGGCTGATCGCCGCTCATGGGTTGCCTTATGGCGCAGCGGTGCACGTCGACTTCGTCACCGGTGTGCCAGGCGGTATGCCGGGCACCGTCGCCGCATTGACCGCCGGTGTGGCGGCCCTGCCCGAAGAGGTCACGAGTTGGTCGGCCACTGGCATCGGCCGCACGCACCTGCCGATCGCAGCGGCCGCCTTGGCGATGGGCGGACACCTGCGCGTGGGGATGGAAGACAACCTGATGTTCGCTCGGCGGCAGCCGGTGCAGCACAACGATGAGCTCGTGTTGCGGGCTGCCACCTTGGCCGAGGTGATGCAACGGCCGGCGATGTCGACCGACGCGGCAGCAGACCTCCTGGGGATCAAGCATCGGCGCAGGGATTCGAGAGCGTAGAGCCAGCGAACCGGTGACCCGATTAGGGTGACTCACGTGAGCAGACTGACTGAACTAGCTGGCGCCCCCGTGGTTGCGACTGTCACCCGCTCCGGGCTGGTGGAGTCGGTGCACCACGGCATGGTGGTGGCGACCGACGCATCTGGGGCAGTGATCTTTGGCGTCGGGCCACACGACATACCGATCTATCCGCGCTCGGCCAACAAGCCGATGCAGAGCATTGCGATGTTGCGCAGCTCCTTGCTGCTGGATGGCGGCCTCTTGTCGCTGGCCAGTGCGAGTCACAACGGGGAGCAGATGCACCTCGACGGGGTGCGGTCGATCCTCTCGCTGGCTGATGAGGGGCTGACTGAGGATGATTTGGTGAATACACCGGACTACCCGCTGGATGAGCATGCCCGCATTTATTGGATGGCGCAGGGTCGCGGCCCCTCGTCGATCGCCCAGAACTGCTCGGGCAAGCATGCGGCCATGTTGTTGACCTGCATCGCCTCGGGCTGGGACACCACCACATATCTAGATCCGGATCACCGGTTGCAACGCGCGATGGCTGAGACGATCGAGGAGTTCTCCGGCGAGCCGGTGGCTGGGGTGGGGGTCGATGGGTGCGGTGCCCCGGCC
>JBATUU010000067.1:0-6660 GCA_049671385.1 Ornithinimicrobium sp.
AGCCAGCGGCGATCACCTCTATGCCGGGGGTGTATCAGCACACGTCGGATTCATTGCTGCGAGCCGCTGAGCAGGCAGTTCAGGCGGGCGTTGGCGGGCTGATGGTCTTTGGCGTGCCAAGCCCGAACCGTCGGGATGCGCTCGGCAGTGCTGCTGATGCCAGCGACGGCGTGCTCAACCAGGCGCTGTGTCTGTTGCGCAACGAACTGGGCGACGACACCGTGATTATGGCGGACTTGTGCCTCGATGAGTTCACCGATCATGGCCACTGTGGTGTGCTCGATGATGCAGGCAGGGTGGACAACGACGCGACGCTGCTCAGGTATGCGCAGATGGCCTCAGCCCAGGCCGAGGCTGGAGCGCACGTGGTCGCACCGTCGGGCATGATGGATGGGCAAGTCGGGGTGATCCGGTCGGCTTTGGACAGCACCGGGCACCAGGACACTGCGATCCTGGCCTACACCGCCAAATATGCCTCCGCCTTCTACGGCCCGTTCCGGGAAGCGGTCGACTCGACGCTGATCGGTGACCGAGCGACGTATCAGCAGGATGTGGCGAACCGCCGCGAGGCAGGACGGGAGTTGGCGCTGGATATGGCGCAGGGCGCCGACATGGTGATGGTGAAGCCTGCGATGACGTGTCTGGATATTGTCGCTGACGTGGCCGCGGTCAGTGATGTGCCGGTCGCGGCGTATCACGTCTCGGGTGAGTATGCCCAGGTCGAGGCTGCCGCGGATCGCGGCTGGCTGGACCGTGAGCGCGTCGTGTTGGAGTCGTTGTTGTCAATCCGTCGGGCGGGCGCAGACATCGTTCTGACCTATTATGCCGACTACGCGGCGCGCGTGTTGAGACGGCAAGGAGTCAGCCGGTGAGAAATCCCAGTGCGACACAGGAGTCCGAGGTCGCGGATCCCGAGGTGCTGGAGCCCGAAGCCGCCGACATCCCCACCGACCCGGCCACCATCGACGACACTGATGTGAAATGGCTGGACCATGAAGAGCAGCTGGCCTGGAGGGCCTGGATCCGGGCCTATCGCCTGACCATGCTGGCCATCGACGACAGCTTGATGGGCACCGGCTTGCGGATGGGGGAGTACGAAATTCTGGCGATGCTGAGCGAAGTTCCGGATCGTACGTTGCGGATGTCAGCGCTAGCGGATCAAGTGGTGCAGTCACGCAGCCGGTTGACTCACACAGCCAAGCGGTTGGAAGCCATGGGGCTGGCGCGTCGGGCAAAGATTATCGGGGATGGCCGGGGGGTCGAGGTGACGCTGACGGACGCGGGATATCAGTTGGTGTCCCGGGTCGCGCCCTCGCACTTGGTCGCGGTCCGCGAGAGGTTCATGGACCACATGTCGCGGGAAGACCTGTTGAATTTGGGGGATGGTATGCGTCGGGTGATCCTGGCCAACCGGGCCCGCCCTGAGCAGGGATCTGACGCTTTCTGAGCGGGGTCTACGCCGGTCTTGGCGGCGATGCCAGACTTGAGGGCATGCCTGATGCCGCAACTTCTCCTTCCGTATCCCGTTCCGCTGACCTCCTGGAACGTGCAGGACGTGTGATCCCCTCAGGGGTCAACTCCCCTGTGCGAGCCTTTCGTTCCGTCGGCGGAACTCCCCGCTTCATGGCCAGCGGCAGCGGGCCGTGGCTTACCGATGTTGATGGAAATCGCTACGTGGACCTGATCTGCTCATGGGGTCCGATGATCTTGGGACACGCCCATCCAGCGGTGCTCGACGCGGTGCATCAGAGTGCAGCGAACGGCTTCTCGTTTGGCACGCCAACACGTCCCGAAGTCGCCTTGGCTCAGGAGATCGTGTCCCGGGTTGAACCCGTCGAGCAGGTGCGCCTTGTCAACTCCGGCACCGAGGCAACGATGAGCGCGGTGCGGGTGGCCAGGGGCTACACCGGAAGGCCGACCATCGTGAAGTTCGCCGGGTGCTACCACGGCCACGTCGATGCGCTCTTGGCAGCAGCTGGCTCGGGACCGGCCACCTTTGCTCTTCCCGATTCGGCGGGCGTCCCACCATCGGCAGCGGCTGAGACCATCGTCGTGCCCTATAACGACGTCGCCGCGCTCGAGGCGGCGTTTGCTGAGCATGGGGACCGCATCGCCGCGGTGATCACCGAGGCCGCTGCCGGCAACATGGGCGTCGTGCCACCCCAGCCGGGGTTCACCGACGCATTGCTGCGCATCGCTCACACCCATGGGGCACTGGTCATCTCAGATGAAGTGATGACCGGATTCAGGTGCAGTGCCTCTGGGTGGTACGGCCTCGAAGGGCCCTACCCGAGTGGTTCACCCGACCTGTTCACCTTCGGCAAGGTGATGGGTGGTGGGTTCCCCGTGGCGGCATTTGGCGGTCGCCGGGACGTGATGGCGACGCTCGCGCCCGAGGGGCCGGTCTATCAAGCAGGCACGCTGTCCGGCAATCCAGTGGCCAGCGCTGCTGGGCTGGCCACGCTTCAAGCGTGCACCCCTGCGGTGTATGAGCGGATCAACGTGGTGGCGCATGCACTGGCCGACGCTGTGGGCGCCGCCTTCACCACGCACGGCATCGCTCACCGGATCCAGTGGGCGGGGTCGATGTTCAGCGTCTTCTTCGCGCACGGACCGGTGCGCAATTTTGACGAGGCCAGCGCCCAAGATGCCGACCTATACGCCGCCTTCTTCCATCAGATGTTGGATCGCGGAGTTCACCTGCCACCGAGTTGCTTCGAGTCCTGGTTCGTGAGCGCCAGCCATGACGATGAAGCGGTCAACCAGGTCATCGAAGCCATCGATGCCAGCGCCGCAGCGATCGCTCAGCGAGGCGTGAAAGACTCTGTTTCATGACTTCGGGTGCTGCGACCACAGTCGTTCACATTGTGCGGCATGGGGAGGTATTCAACCCAGACGGAGTCCTGTATGGGCGGTTGCCGGAATTCCACCTCTCGGAGTTGGGCCGCGAGATGGCCGAGGTCACCGCCGACTACCTCGCCGACCACGACGTTCGTTACATCGCCGCGTCTCCGCTGGAGCGGGCTCAGGAGACCGCCGAGCCGATCGTCGCTTGGCATGAGGTTGAACTAGTTACGGATCGACAGCTGATCGAGGCTGAGAACCACTTTGAGGGCACCACCGTCGCCAGCGGTGGAGTGCTGCATCGCCCTCAGCACTGGCGATACCTGATCAACCCGTTCCAGCCCAGCTGGGGAGAGCCATACCGGCAGATCGCCACCCGGATGCTGGCAGCGCTCAGCGCTGCGCGACGCGGTGCGCGCGGCGGCGAAGCAGTCTTGGTCTCTCACCAGTTGCCGGTCTGGACGGTCCGGCAACGGCTGGAAGGCAAGCGGTTGTGGCACGACCCTCGCCAACGTGAGTGCACCCTGGCCTCGGTCACCTCGGTTCGTTACGTCGGGGACGACCCGGTTGAGGTGATGTATGCCGAACCGGCCGGGCACCTGCTCGCGGCGGCCCAGCCAGGTGCGGGGGCATGACGGAGGCTTTAGCCCAGCCGCACAGGATGCGCGCCACAGTGTCATGGGTGCGCTCACTGCTCGTGCTTGTGTTGCTGCTCGTGCTGGTGTCGGCCAGCGGCTGCAGCGGTGGCAACACCATCGCCGATCAGGCCCGAGCCGGTACCGATAAGAATTACATCGCCGGCGACGGCAGTGTCACGCAAGTGGGCCCAGCCCAACGCGAGACCGAGATCACGTTGACCGGCACGACGTTGGAGGGCCAACCGTGGTCCTCGGTGGATGCCCGAGGTGAGGTCCTGGTGATCAACGTATGGGGCTCCTGGTGCGGGCCGTGTATCGAAGAGGCTCCGGATTTGAATCAGGTCTACAACGACTTTGCTGACGCAGGTGAGTCGGTGGACTTCATCGGGGTGAACCACCGCGACAGTGTGCCGACGGCGTTGAGTTTCCAAAAGGCCAAGAACGTGCCCTACTCCTCGCTTGAAGACGACGGCGGCGCGACTCTGACCGACCTGCAGGGCTTGGCGAACGCCCGCCCGAGCACGCTGGTGTTGGATCGCGAAGGCCGTGTCGCCGCGCGCGTCTTGGGGCAGGTCGAGGCCAGCACTCTGCGGACTCTGGTCCAGGACGTACTGGAGGAATGACGCCTGCATGAGCGACCACAGCCGATGGTTCTCCAGCCGATGAGTGAAGTTGTGCTCAGTGGCCCCCTGCTAGCAGCCCTGGCCCTAGCGCTTGCTGCTGGGGTGGTGTCCTTCGCCTCACCCTGCGTGCTGCCGTTGGTGCCTGGCTTCCTGGGTTACGTCAGTGGGATGACTCCCGATGCCGACGGGGGCGGCAGAGCGCGGATGGTGCTGGGAGCGATAGGTTTCGTCGCTGGTTTCAGTGCGGTGTTCATCGCGATGAGTGTGGTGGTCTCATCACTCGGCGCTGCCCTGGTCGAGCACCAACAACTCCTGCTGCGCATCGGTGGAGTGGTGGTGCTGGCGCTCGGCGCTTTCATGGTCAGCGCTACCGGTGGTCAGGGGTGGCAGCCTCGGTGGCGACCGGCCGCGGGCCTTGCCGGAGCACCAGCTCTCGGAGTGGTCTTCGGCCTTGGATTCACCGCGTGCACCGGCCCGGCCTTGGCTGCGATCCAAACCCTGGGTGCCACCCTGGCCCCGCAGGACGGAGTCTCGACGCGGGCACTGGCGCTCGCCGTGGCCTATTGCCTCGGGCTCGGTTTGCCGTTCATCGCGATCGCGGCCGGTGCCGGGTGGGTGGCGGACGCATCAAAGGGCTTGCGCCGCCATCACGATCTGATCCAGCGCGCCTGCGGACTGTTCCTGATTGCGCTGGGGCTGTTACTTGTCAGCGGCCTATGGGAGCAGATCACGGTATGGGTGCAAACCCGCCTGGTGTCGTCCTTCACGACGGTGCTGTGATGGCGACAGACACTACGGTCGCTGCCGGCGCACCGCTTCGCCAGCCCAGCCTTGGCCCGATCGGCTGGGCCCGATGGATATGGCGCCAGCTCACGAGCATGCGCACAGCTCTGCTGCTGCTGTTGCTTCTCGCTGTCGCGGCCGTGCCAGGGTCGATCTGGCCACAGCGCAGTGTCGACCCGGCGTTGGTGTCGGCATACCTGCGCAACAATCCGGACGTCGGACCGTGGCTCGACCGATTCGGCATGTTCGACGTCTTCTCCTCACCCTGGTTTGCCTCGATCTATCTGCTGTTGATGGTCTCGCTGATCGGCTGTTTGATCCCACGCAGTCGCATCCACGTCTCTGCGATCCGAGCACAACCGCCAGCAGCACCCACGCGACTTGATCGGTTGCCGGCATACGTGAGGGTCGATGTCGATGATGAGGACGACGAGCGAGTCGCTGAGGTCGCCCGCTCGGTCCTTCGCGGTCATCGCTACCGGGTCCGCACCGAGCCCTCACGCCGTGACTTCGACGTTGCCGCCGAGACCGGGTATCTCAAAGAGACCGGCAACCTAATTTTCCACATCGCGTTGCTGGCGGTGATCATCTCCGTCGCCGTCGGACACCTCTGGGGGTGGCGCGGCGAGGTGATCTTGCCCGAGGGAGCCACCTTCACCTCCTCGGCCGCCCAATACGACACGTTGTCCCCGGGCCCCTGGGTGGATGAAAACTCATTGGAGCCGTTTGCGCTGCGCTTGGACGAGATGACCGTGTCGTTTGAGACGGAGGCGGGCGGTGCACAGTTCGGAGCGCCACGCGAGTTCTCAGCTCAGGTAGAGACGGCCGATCCGCTCGGGACCGAGCCGCAGGCTCAGCGCTTGGCGGTCAACGACCCGCTGCACCTGTCCGGGGTGTCTGTGTACCTGCTGGGTAACGGCTACGCGCCGGTGGTCACTGTGCGCGACGATGCCGGTGAGGTGTTGTTTTCCGACGCTGTGCCGTTCCTGCCCCAAGACGACAACTACACCTCCACCGGGGCTGTGAAGGTCTCTGGAGCCGAGCCCGAGTTGGGTCTGTACGGAGCCTTCATGCCTACGGCGCGCTTTGACGATGAGCGCGGCCCGACCTCGGATTTCCCGGATCTGATCGACCCACAATTGGCGATCGGCGTCTTCGAGGGGGATCTTTTTCCCGGCGGAGCCCCGCAATCGGTGTATGTGCTGGACACCGCCGGGATGGAACCGGTGCGAGATGCCGACGGCGAGGCCACTCGGTTGCTACTGCAGCCGGGGCAAACCATCGAGCTACCGGATGGACGAGGAAGTGTGACCCTGGACGGCGTGGTGCGCTGGAGTGGTTTGGTGATGCGGCACGACCCCGGCCGGCTTCCCGTGCTGATCAGTTCTATTGCGGTCCTCGCCGGGTTGGTGATGATGCTGGCGGTGCGTCGCCGCCGAGTCTTCGTGCGAGTGGGTGGCTCGGGCCCACTGGGTGAGGGTGAGCGTTCGGCCCTCACCGAGCACCGGCATACTGGAGTAGAGGTCGCGGGGCTGGTCAAGGGCAGCGATCCGGCGTTGCAGGCACTCATCGAGCGCATCGCAGACCAGATCAGGCGCGAAGTCGAGGAAAGGCACCGATGAGGAACGAGACACTGGCCGCCGCGTCGGATATCGGCGTGTGGGCGGTGATGGGCGTGCTCGCCCTCGCGATGATCGCCTTCGCCGCCCACCTGGCGGTCCACAAGAGTGCCGACGCCACCCGGGCGCGCGCGATTCCGGTTGCCGCCGGGG
>JBATUU010000068.1:0-10737 GCA_049671385.1 Ornithinimicrobium sp.
GTCTTCTAGACCTCGCATCAACGGCGACTCATCCTGATAATGGATGGAGGCGCTGAGTTCAACCGGTGGGCGACCGCTCGCCGCAGCCATATTCAAACCGCACAATGACGTGGAGGAACGACACATGGCCGACTATGTAATGTCGATCGATCAGGGCACTACCAGCAGCAGGGCGATCGTGTTCACACACGATGGGCAGATCCACTCCCAGGGACAGAAGGAGCACGAGCAGATCTTCCCGAAGGCGGGCTGGGTCGAGCACGACGCCGCCGAGATTTGGGACAACGTCCGTGAGGTTGTCGGGCAGGCATTGTCCACCGGCAATGTGACTCACAAAGAC
This sequence comes from Ornithinimicrobium sp., assembly GCA_049671385.1. Classification (GTDB taxonomy): domain Bacteria; phylum Actinomycetota; class Actinomycetes; order Actinomycetales; family Dermatophilaceae; genus Ornithinicoccus. The sequence goes on from JBATUU010000068.1 coordinate 341, forward strand.
ATGGCCGCCGTCGGGATCACGAACCAGCGCGAAACCGCGGTGGTCTGGGACAAGAACACCGGCGAGCCGATCTACAACGCGATCGTCTGGCAGGACACGCGTACCGACAAGATTGCCGCCGAGCTCGGGGGTGACGACGGTGCAGACAAGTACAAATCCATCTGCGGCCTACCCCTTGCGACCTACTTTGCTGGCCCTAAGGTCAAGTGGATCTTGGACAACGTCGAGGGCGCCCGGGAGAAGGCCGACAACGGTGACCTGATGTTTGGCACCACCGACGTCTGGGTGCTGTGGAACATGACTGGCGGGCCGGAGGGTGGCCAGCACGTCACGGATGTCACCAACGCCTCACGCACCATGCTGATGGATCTGAAGACGTTGGACTGGGACGAGGGCATTGCCTCCGACATGGGGATCCCTATGTCGATGTTGCCCACGATCAAGTCCTCTTCCGAGGTCTACGGCGAAGGCCGTGAAGGCGGTTTGGTGCCAGGAGTGCCGATCGCCGGCATCTTGGGTGACCAGCAGGCGGCAACGTTTGGTCAGGCATGCTTCGAGAAGGGCATGTCCAAGAACACCTACGGCACCGGTTGCTTCATGTTGCTCAACACCGGCACCGAGATCGTGCCCAGCGAGAACGGCCTTTTGACGACGGTCTGCTACAAGATCGGTGACCAGGACGCGGTCTACGCCCTGGAAGGTTCGATTGCTGTGGCCGGGTCACTGATTCAGTGGCTGCGGGACAACATCGGCATGATTGACGATGCCCCGCAGGTTGAGGATCTGGCCAAGAAGGTGGATGACAATGGAGGCGCCTACTTCGTACCGGCATTCTCCGGCTTGTTTGCGCCGCACTGGCGCGATGATGCTCGCGGCGCAATCGTCGGCCTGACCCGGTTCGTCAACAAGAACCACATCGCCCGCGCGGCTCTGGAGGCAAACGCCTACCAGACCCGTGAGGTGTCGGAGGCCATGAACGCCGACTCCGGTGTCGACTTGACGGAGTTGCGTGTCGATGGCGGCATGATCGCCAACGAGACGCTGATGCAGTTCCAGGCCGACATCCTCGGCGTCGACGTCGTTCGTCCCGAGGTGGCGGAGACTACCGCTCTCGGAGCCGCCTACGCAGCCGGAATCGCTGTCGGATTCTGGGATGGTGAGCAAGATGTCGTCGACAACTGGAACGAGGGCAAGCGCTGGAGCCCCTCAATGAACGAGGGTGAGCGCGAGCGTCTGTTCCGCCAGTGGAACAAGGCCGTCACGAAGACCCTGGACTGGGTCGACGACGATGTTGAAGCTGCCGAGGAGGCACACGACGACGCCTGATTCCTTCTCACGGTTGTGTGAGCAATCGTCGCAAGACCCGGGGCCACGCCGATACGCCGCCCCGGGTCTTTCGTTGTCGCGCGCCCACCCTAGCCCGGGCCCAGGTGACCTGCATCGGAGTCAACCCTTGGACCCCGATGGCGATGAAGAGAAACCTCGATCCCCAGAACAGTGCCAGCACAGTGAATAGGGCGAGGAGAGGCACGCCAGGTCTGGAGGTCATGTGCCGATTTCACGTAGTGCTGAGGGCAGAGCACCGGCAAGAATCGGACATTGCATGTCGGTATCGCCCTGACGCACTGTCAGCCTGGGCCGCTCAGGTCCTCGGTTCGACGACCGCTCCATAGGTCAGCCGTGGAGCTGCGGGGGCCGTGTCATCCAAAACCCATGTGGCCTGGAGGTCCGGCGACTGGTCCAGGTAGGCGCTGAATGGGTACGCGCCGTGCTCACTCCCGCGAACAAACACCGAAGCATCCCAACGGCTCACCAACTCCGGTCGGTGCAGAAATACACCGTCGATCAACAACATCGCGTCACCTGGGCCAGCACGGAAGGGCTTCACGACATCATCGACGAACGTCTCGTAGTCAAACCCGCGACGGTAGTACGCATCGCCAGAGCGATCGGCGCCCACATTGCCCATGACGTCGGCACTTCGGGCTGCGCGAGGATGCTGGACGCCGGCTCGCCGAAAGTCGTCCGTGGAGGCGGCAGAGATGTTACGGCCAGACACATGCGCCGCGAGCGCCAGCACTTCGGCGACCACCTGACGGCGCGAGACCGCGTTGATGCCATCGATCGCCACAACAGACCGCTCCCCCGGATGCACACTCACAATCAGCGACAGGAGGTCGACCAAGACCAGTTGGCGCACCGGTACGAAGCCGGGCCCTGACATATCAGCCCTTCGTCTAGATGAGGCGGCGTATGTTCATCAGCTCACCGATACCGACGGCGCGCCGGTCTCAGCCCCCTCGCCGGCGGCTTCCATGTCCTCGGCGATACGCATGGCCTCCTCGATCAGAGTCTCCACGATCTGCGACTCCGGCACAGTCTTGATGACTTCACCCTTGACAAAGATCTGGCCTTTTCCGTTGCCGCTGGCCACACCGAGATCTGCCTCGCGCGCCTCTCCGGGCCCGTTCACCACGCAGCCCATCACGGCCACCCGCAACGGCACCTCCATGCCCTCCAGACCGGCGGTGACCTCGTCGGCGAGCGTATAGACATCGACCTGAGCTCGTCCGCACGAGGGGCACGAGACGATCTCCAACTTGCGCGGGCGCAGGTTGAGACTTTGCAGGATCTGATTGCCCACCTTGACCTCCTCGACCGGAGGGGCGGACAGCGAGACGCGGATGGTGTCGCCGATGCCCTTGGCGAGCAGTGCACCGAACGCGACCGAGGACTTGATCGTGCCTTGGAAGGCCGGCCCGGCCTCGGTCACCCCCAGGTGCAACGGCCAATCGCCCTTGCTCGCCAACAGCTCGTACGCCTGCACCATGATCACGGGATCGTTGTGCTTTACCGAGATCTTGAAGTCGTGGAAATCGTGCTCCTCGAACAACGAAGCCTCCCAGACCGCGGACTCCACGAGCGCTTCCGGGGTCGCTTTGCCGTATTTCTCCATAATCCGCTTGTCCAACGAGCCCGCATTCACGCCGATTCGGATGGAGACGCCGGCATCCTTGGCTGCAGCGGCGATTTGCTTGACTTGATCATCGAACTTGCGGATGTTGCCTGGGTTCACTCGCACGGCCGCGCAGCCCGCATCGATCGCTGCGTACACGTATTTGGGCTGGAAATGGATGTCGGCGATCACGGGTAGTTGAGACTTCCGTGCAATGACAGGTAACGCATCGGCGTCGTCTTGCGTCGGGCAGGCGACTCGCACGATGTCGCAACCGGTCGCGGTCAACTCCGCAATCTGCTGCAAGGTCGCAGTGATATCGGTCGTGGGGGTCGTCGTCATCGACTGCACCGACACCGGGGCGTCGCCGCCGACGTCGACCGCGCCGACCTTGATCTTGCGCGAGACCCGTCGTGGCGCCAGCACGGGCGGCGGCGCGGACGGCATACCGAGGGAGATGGGGGTGCCTGTAGTCATAGGTTCAGTATCCCTTGCCCGAATGGGAGCGGCGCTCAGGTGTGCTCAGCCGCCGAGCCGGATGGGGTTCACAACGTCGGCGTAGGCCAGTAGCAGCGTCATCCCGATCAGTCCGATGGCCACTGAGTAGGCCACCGGTAGCGCTTTGGCGATGTCCACCGGGCCTGGGTCGGGCAGACCGCGCACCCTGGCCCAGGTCTTTTTCACCCCTTCCCAGAGGGCACAGGCGACGTGACCACCGTCCAGCGGTAGGTGGGGGATCATGTTGAACACGAACAGGGCAATGTTCAACGAGGCCAACAAGGAGAGCAACAAGATCATCCGGGCGCCGAAGGTCTCGGTGAGGCCCCCGAGATCACTGGATGCAGCCTCGCCTGCAACTCGGCCCACGCCTACGACAGACATCGGGCCCTGCTGGTCCCGCTCGTCGCCGTTGAACGCCGCTTGGAACACTCCGACGAGCTTTTCGGGCAACTTCAAGAAGATGCCCGCGGTCTCGGCCAAAGCACCTCCCACGAAGGCGGGTGCCTCGGTGATCGGGGCTGGGACATACTCCAAAGACCCACTTGCCCCGAGAAAACTGACATCACCAACGACCGGCTCACCAGCCGCGTCAACCTGCACCGTGCCGTCCGGATTCATCAGGGCTCGTTGCCGAGTGACCAAGTCTGCGTTCAAGGTCTCCCGTTGGCCGTCGCGATCAACGATGACGGTGGCATTGCTACCGGCGTTCTGAATGGCGTAGGTGGTGCTGATCCAGTCCTCGACCGGCGCGCCGTCGACCTCCAGGATCACATCGCCTTCTTGCAGACCGGCCTCGACGGCCGGGCTGGGAGGTTGACCCTCACAGTCGGTGACCGTTGAGTCGGTGGGGGCACAGGCCGACACCGCAGAGACCGTCGAGGTCAGTTGCGGCAGGCCGTAGAGCGTCATGATGCCGGTCAACAAAGTGGCTGCGATCAGCAGATTCATGAAGGGACCACCGAGCATGATGATCACTCGCTGATGCACCGGCAACTTGTAGAAAACCCGGTCTTCATCGCCGGGACCGACCTCTTCTAGTGACTCGGCCCGGACCTGCTCGGTCATCTGTCCCCACCGTCCGGTGGTGGAGGTGCGGAGCTTGCCGTCGTCTTTTGGCCGTGGAGGGAACATGCCGATCATCCGGATGTAGCCGCCCAGCGGGATCGCTTTGATGCCGTACTCGGTTTCGCCGCGCTGCCTGGACCACAGCGTGGGTCCGAAGCCGACCATGTATTGAGTGACCTTCACCCCGAACTTCTTCGCGGGCACGAGGTGGCCGATTTCGTGCAGCCCGATGGAAGCCGCGACGCCCACAAGCATCAACAGCACACCGATCAGATAGAGCATCGGCTCAATCCCTTCACGTTCATTGCGATCCTTGGCCCAATCGGTCCAGCCGCTCGCCCGTTCATCTCGCGCAGCGGGGCACGCTAGCCCATCATCGCCGATTGCGCGGCAGTGCGTGCCCACCGATCCGCGGCCAAAACCTGGTCTACGTGGTCCACCTTCTCAACCAGCGTCGTGGTCTCGAAGTTCCCGCCGAGGTGTTGCCGCAGCACTTCACCCACGGTGTCAACGATCTGCGGGAAGCCGATCGTGCCCTCGTGGAAGGCTGCTACGGCGGCCTCATTGGCTGCGTTATAGACCGCTGGAGCAGTGCCCCCGTGGCTCCCCGCGTCGCGAGCCAGCTGCACTGCTGGGAACGCTTGGGAGTCAAGTGGCTCAAAATCCCACGATGTTGGACGAGACCAGTCGCACGGCTCATCGACGCCGGTCAATCTATCGGGCCAGGACATTCCGAGCGCGATCGGCACCAACATTCGCGGGGGTCCCATCTGTGCAATAGTCGAGCCATCAACGAACTCGACCATGGAGTGAATCTGCTGTTGCGGGTGGACCACGACCTCGATCGCCTCGTAGGGGACATCGAAGAGGTAGTGGGCCTCGATCACTTCCAGTCCTTTGTTGACCAGCGTTGCGGAGTTGGTCGTGATGACGGTCCCCATCGAGAAGTTGGGGTGCTTCAAAGCCTGCTCGGGAGTGACATCGGCCAGCCCCGCCCGGTCATACCCGCGAAACGGCCCACCGCTTGCAGTGACCACCAGGCGTCGTAGCTCGCGTGCCCGTCCGCCGCGCAGGCATTGAGCGATCGCCGAGTGCTCGGAGTCGACCGGCACGATCTGCTCGGAGTGGGCGGCTGAGACCACCAACTCGCCACCGACGATGAGCGACTCCTTGTTGGCCAGAGCCAGTGTGCTGCCTGCCGCCAGTGCTGCCAAGGTCGGTGCCAGACCGATGCTGCCGGTGATGCCGTTGAGCACCACATCAGCGCCGAGGCCAGCCACATCGGTGGCCGCCTCGGGCCCCGACAGGATCTGCGGTGCATAGTGTGGTCGCCCGGCCGAGGTCGCCTGTGCGGCGATCGCTTGGCGCAGGTCCGGCACAGCCTCCGTCCGGGCGATGCCGACGACCTCAACGCCGAAGTGAACGGCCTGCTCGGCCAGGACGTTGACATCACTGCCTGCGGCGCTCAGCGCTGTGATGATGAACCGGTCCGGGTGAGCCAGCGCTATCTTGAGGGCTTGCGTGCCGATCGAGCCGGTCGAGCCGAGCAGAGCAACGGTGCGCGTCGAAGTCACGACTCCATGGTGCGCCCGCCGAGCACCTCACCCAAGTCGTCCAACACCGATGGGTCCTCGATGGTGCTCGGAACCATGGCATCTTCCCCATCTGCCATTTGGCGCATCGTCTTGCGAAGGATCTTGCCCGACCGCGTCTTCGGCAGCGCCGCAACAATGTCAACCTGCTTCAACGAGGCCACCGCCCCCACCTCGTCGCGCACTGCGGCGACCAACTCCGCCTGCAGTGCGCTGAGCGCCTCGGCATCGCCGACCTCGATTCCTGCCTTGAGCACCACCAGGCCTCGGGGGACTTGGCCTTTGAGCTCGTCAGCGACCCCGATCACCGCGCACTCCGCCACCGAGGGATGCCCGGACAGCGCCTCCTCCAAGGACCCGGTCGATAGTCGATGACCAGCTACATTGAGCACATCGTCGGTCCGGCCCATCACGTAGACATACCCGTCATCGTCCAGGTATCCACCATCGCCCGAGAGGTAATAGCCCTCGTGCGCTGACAGGTAGGAATCGATGAAGCGTTGATCATCACCCCACAATGTCGGCAGAGTCCCTGGCGGCAACGGCAACCGGATACAGATCGCGCCCTCGGTGTTCGGCGACACCAACTCCCCGGCTGCGTCCAGCACCCGCACGTCATACCCCGCGGTTGCCGGTCCCGGCGAACCCGGCTTGATCGGCACAGCCGAATCGGCGTCGGGAGAGTCATCAGCGCTGGCTGCGTGCTGCGGGGTGATCGCAATCGGCCAACCGGTCTCGGTTTGCCACCAGTTGTCGATGATCGGCACCCCCAGAGCATCGCCTGCCCACTGCCACGTGTCCGGGTCAAGCCGTTCCCCCGCCAGAAAGAAGGCGCGTAGTCTGCTCAGGTCGTGACCGTCCAGTAGCTCGGCGTCCGGGTCCAGCTTTTTGATGGCACGCATTGCCGTTGGGGCGCTGAAGGCCGCAACCACCTTGTGCTCGGCGATGATCCGCCAGTACGCCGCGGCGTCGGGAGTGCCGACCGGCTTGCCCTCGAACAGCACAGTCGTGGCACCGGTCAACAGCGGGCCGTAGACGATGTAGGAATGCCCCACCACCCAGCCGACGTCGGAGCCACAAAACCAGGTCTCACCAGGTGTTAACCCGTAGAGGTGCTCCATCGACCATCGCAACGCCACGGCATAACCCCCGGTGTCGCGGACAATCCCCTTTGGCTTACCAGTGGTGCCCGAGGTGTACAGCACATAGAGGGGGTCGGTGGCGCGGACCGGGACGCACCCGGCGGGTTGAACCACGCCGGGCGCCATGACTTGCTTCCAGTCGATGTCGCGGTCGCCCATCTCGCAGCGAAGTTGGGCGCGTTGCAGAATCACGCAGGTCTGTGGCTTGTGGCTAGAGCGCTCAATAGCCGCGTCCAACATCGGCTTATAGGGCACGACCCGTGTCGGCTCCACGCCGCAGGAGGCCGACACGACGACCTTCGGCGCAGCGTCCTCGATCCGTGCCGCGAGCTCAGCGGGCGCGAAGCCGCCGAAGACCACAGAGTGGACCGCCCCGATCCGTGCACACGCGAGCATGGAGATCACGGCTTCGGGCACCATCGGCAGATAGATCACGACGCGATCACCCTGGCCCACTCCGAGGTCACGCAGGACGCCTGCGAATCGCGCCACCAGGTCCAGCAACTCAGCGTAGGTGTAGGAGCGCTGCGTGTTGGTGACCGGGCTGTCATAGATCAAGGCGGTCTGGTCAGCGCGGCCGTGCACCACATGACGGTCCAGAGCGTTAAAACACATATTGAGGCGCGCGTCGGGGAACCAGCGGTAGAGCGGCGGGTGATCATCGTCCAGTACGCGCTTTGGGCGGTTGATCCAGGAAATGTCTTGCGCAGCCTGTCCCCAAAAATCCTCCGGGTTGCTCAGACTCTGTTGCACGCTCTCGCGGTAGGTGGCCATGAAGCCATCGTCGCGTGTTCGAGGTTGTCGGTCCAGAGCAGATCTCGCCCCGTAGGATCGGCTGCGATGACACCCTCCCCCGTGGTCGAGATCGAGACAGCGGCCCAACTGCACGCTGTTCTCGACGCGGGCGACTCCCTTGCTGGAGCCCGCTTCCAGGGCCTGGACCTGCGCCCGTTCGAGGAGCGCTTGTTGCACCGCCACGATGTGCAAGGCCTGATCGTGCTCGGCGGTGAGTTCTCATCACTGCTAGAGCACCACCTCAGAGCCGGCGGCGCTGTGATCTTCCCCTCTGACCCCCGTTCGCCAGTGCGCCCGTTCCGGGGCACGCTCTACTCCCCGCCGGAACTGTATGCCGGCATCCGAGAGCAGGGCTACGACAGCACGTTGGATGCGCGAGCATATGCCTGGCTGGAGGACGCGGGCGTGCGCCGCGACGCTTACGTCACCATGTTGCGCGCCATCCACGATGACGCCATGAGCGATGCCCTGGACTCTTTGCTCACCGATCGACGCGCGGTGGGTGTGATGGGTGGTCACGCTCTGGACCGAGGCACCGATGAGTTCGAGCACGCCGCGCGGCTCGGTCACGACCTGGCAGAACATGGATTCGTGGTGCTCACCGGGGGCGGCCCGGGCGCAATGGAGGCGGCCAACCTCGGCGCCTGGGCTCGGGATGAGGGCGAGCTGCGCCGCGGCCTGGACGCGGTGGCCCAGGTAGCGCGCTTCGCGGACGGCGTCGAGCCGTGGATACTCGCCGGCCTCGATCTGGTCGAGGGTCATCACGACACCTCTGCGAGGGCGAGCGGCAAAACCGGCAGTGCCGACACCGACACTGACACTGACACTGACACTGACACTGACACGAGGAGTGTCGGCATTCCGACGTGGCACTTCGGTCATGAGCCGCCCAACGTCTTCGCTCAACAGATCGCCAAGTATTTTTCGAATGCGCTGCGCGAGGAGGAGCTGCTGCGGCGCTCCTGCGCAGGATTGGTGGTGCTACCAGGGGCTGCTGGCACCGTCCAGGAGGTCTTTCAGATGGCTACCAGGCTCTATTACGAGGTCGACGGCGGACCGCTCAGCCCACTCATTCTCGTTGGCCGTGAGCATTGGCGCGACGACATACCCGTGTGGCCGTTGGTGCAGCGGCTCGGACAGGATCGGGCGATGGGTCAGCACCTGCATCTCGTCGACAGCCACGCAGAGGCTGTCGAGATCGTGGCCGCCAGCTGAGCGGGTGCGCCTCGCGGGGCTCTCACAAGGGTCGCCTCACCCACCACTGAGGCTCCGGCACCCTCGCCTGGAGGTACTGGGCCGGCTTAAACGGTGGCGGCCAGTTGCCCGCAGGCCCCGTCGATGTCGCTGCCACGGGTGTCGCGCACGGTGGTCGGTATCCCGTGAGCGATCAACCGCTCGACGAACTGCTGCTCAACCCCGGGTCGCGACGCCGTCCACTTCGAGCCGGGGGTGGGATTGAGCGGGATCGGGTTGACGTGGACCCAGCCCTTGCCGCGAGCACGCAGCTTCTCCCCCAGCAGGTCGGCCCGCCAGGCCTGATCGTTGATGTCTCGGATCAGGGCGTATTCGATGCTCACCCGACGCCCGGTCACTTCGTAGTAGCGGTGCGCAGCATCGAGTGCCTGATCGACTTTCCATCTGGTGTTGATCGGCACCAGTTCATCGCGAAGCTCGTCATCGGCTGCGTGCAGCGACAGGGCGAGCGTCACTGGGATGCCCTCAGCGGCCAACTTGTCGATCGCGGGCACCAAACCCACAGTCGACATCGTCACACCGCGAGCGGACATGCCCAGACCCGAGGGCGATGGCTCCACGAGCCGGCGGATCGCGGCAACAGAGGATTTGTAGTTGGCCAGCGCTTCCCCCATACCCATGAACACGACATTGCTCACCCGGAGCACCTGCTCGGTCGCAGCGGCCTGCTCGGCCGTACTGTCGCTGGGCGCGTCCTGGCCCGTGGCCTCAGGGTGACGCAGCGCGCGGGCGGCAGCGACCACCTGCTCGACGATCTCAGCCGTCGAGAGGTTGCGGGTCAACCCGGCCTGACCGGTCGCGCAAAAAGGACAGTTCATCCCGCAGCCAGCCTGGCTGGAGATGCACATGGTGACTCGCCCTGGGTAGCGCATGAGCACCGACTCGACCATCGCGCCGTCATGCAGCCGGTGCACTTGCTTGAGCGTCGCGCCGTTATCCGCACTCAGAGTGCGCACCGAGGTCAGCAACGTGGGAGTCATCGCCTCGGCCAACTCCTGGCGCGAGGCTGCCGGAAGGTCGGTCATCTGCTCTGGGTCGGCGACCAGACGCTCGAAGTAGTGCCGCGAGATCTGGTCGGCCCGGAACGCTTTG
>JBATUU010000069.1:0-5521 GCA_049671385.1 Ornithinimicrobium sp.
CACATTGACCCCCACCAGAGCGCTGGCATCGCAGTCAGACGGCAACCGGACCAGCCCGATGGCGCTGTCCTTGCCAACCGGGCCGCCTTGGTACAACTTCGCCGGCGCGCTGACGTGAGCGTGCCACCCCGGTAGGACTGCGTGCACGGCCACCTCGAGCGGCTTGTTGAGGATGACTCCCTGCGAGCCCTGGTCATCATGATGCAAGACGAGCACGACAGATCCAGCAAAGATGTCATCCAACGAGGGCATCGCAACGAGCACCTTGCCGACCACGTCGACTCGTTGGACCATCAGTGGCCGCCAGGGTCGTGCGAAGTCGTCGGCGAGGGGCGCCTGCCTTCGTGCAGCGCTCGTTTCGCCACTGCCCGGCCGATCCCCATACCCACCACGATACCGAGCAGATCGGCCAGCAGGTCAACCCAGTCTGCGTTGCGAGGCACGGGGAGCGAGGACTGGATGGGCTCACTGATGAGCGCGTGGAGGAGAAGAATCATGAGAGCCCAGCGCCACCGCATCCTCGCAGCGACTGCCGCGGGGACCGCGAAGAGAAGGACATGAGCCACCTTGTCCAGGTAGGGCACACCAGGCCCCGGCTCCGGCTGGTAGAGGTACAACGCGTAGATCTGGACCATCGCCAGGACGACCAACAGCGTCATCCCTGCGGTAGTCCTACGCATCAGAACACGCAGCGATCAGGCTGGAGTCTCGATTGCCTCGGCTCGCTCCCGGGCGGCCTTCTCGACCGCTTCGGCCACGGCCTTGGTTGCCTTCGGATTGAAGACGCTGGGGATGATGTACGTGGGGTTGCGCTCCTCATCCCCCACCACGTTGGACAGCGCCACCGCCGCGGCAAGCAACATATCGTCGGTGACCAGATCGGTCACGGCGTCGATCAGCCCACGGAAGACACCGGGGAAGACCAACACGTTGTTGATCTGATTGGCGAAATCACTGCGGCCGGTGGCCACCACGGTGGCGTACTTGCCAGCCTCGGCCGGGTCGACTTCGGGCACCGGGTTGGCCATCGCGAAGACAATTGCGTCGTCGGCCATGGTGGCGATGTCCTCACCGGTCACGATATTGCCGGCCGAAACGCCGATGAAGACGTCCGCGCCCGCGAGTGCGTCCTTGAGCCCGCCGGTCAGCCCGGCCTGGTTGGTATGAGCGGCAATCCATTGCAAGTTCTCGTCCGATCCGCTCACGATGTCTTCGCGATCGGGGTGGACCACGCCGTTGACGTCAGCGACCGTCAACTGGCCTGCTCCCGCCTTGATCAACAACCGAATGATTGCTGTGCCCGCGGCACCGGCCCCCGACATCACGATCCGGACGTCCTCGATCTCCTTGTTGACCACGCGCAGGGCGTTGTTCAAAGCGGCCAAGCAAACAATGGCGGTGCCGTGTTGGTCGTCGTGGAAGACCGGGATGTTGAGCTCTTCGCGCAACCGTCGCTCGATCTCAAAGCACCGTGGCGCGGAGATATCCTCCAGGTTGATCCCGGCGAAACCTGGCGAGATGGCCTTGACTGTCGCGATGATCTGCTCGGTGTCAGTGGTGTCCAGACAGATCGGGAAGGCATCGATGTTCCCGAACTTCTTGAACAGCGCGGCCTTACCCTCCATGACGGGCATCGCGGCCAGAGGGCCGATGTTGCCCAGACCGAGCACGGCCGTGCCATCGGTCACCACCGCGACCGTGTTGCGCTTGATGGTCAGGCGGCGCGCGTCCTCAGGGTTCTCGTAGATCGCTTGGCACACTTTGGCCACACCGGGGGTGTAGACCAAGGAGAGGTCATCGCGGTTGCGGATCGGCAGTTTGGACTCGACGCTGAGTTTGCCTCCCAAGTGCACCAGAAACACCCGGTCGCTGATCTTTCCGATCTCGACGCCGTCCATCGTTCGCATCACGGCGACGACCTCGTCGGCGTGATCGCTACCGAGGGTGGCGATCGTCAAGTCAGCTTGGAGTCGCTCAGTGCCTGATTGTGCGATATCAACTGCTGTCACCATGCCCCCTGCCTTCTCGATCACTCCGGTGATCTCACTGACCGCAGTCACTCTCGCGGGCAGCTCGAGACGGACGGTGATGGAGTTGGACACAGAAGGCACGGGGCTCATCTCGTCATTGTGGCGTATGCCGCATCGGGGGTGTGGGGGAATCGCAGCGACTCGCTGAGAGTTCTTCCCTGCATGAGTACACGCGAACTAACCGAGGAAACCTTCGACGCGGCGGTGACCGACAACGAGATCGTGTTGGTGGACTGGTGGGCCGAGTGGTGTGGTCCGTGCAAGCAGTTCGGGCCGATCTTCGAAGAGGCGTCCACACGGCATGCCGATGTCGTCTTCGGCAAGGTCGACACCGAAGCTCAGCGTTCTTTGGCGGCCGGGGCTCAGATCACCTCGATCCCGACGATCATGGCCTTCCGTGACGGCATTTTGGTCTTTGCCCAACCTGGGGCCCTTCCTGCTCCAGCATTAGAGTCGCTCTTGACCCAAGTGAAGGAGTTGGACATGGACGATGTCCGGGCGAAGGTAGCCGAGCACGAACACGCCGAGGCTGCGTCCGAGACAGACGGGGATCGCAGCACCGCGTGACACAAGACCGCACCTGGTTGGTCGCGCTCGCCGCCTGCCTCTGGGGCTCCTCGGCGCTGCTGCGTGATCCCCTCGTCGGCGTCATGGACGCATCGACCATCGTGCTGTACGAGCACGTTTTCATCGTCGCGTTGCTGAGTCCCTGGGTGCTGTCTGCGTTGCGCGCATGGGCGCAGGCTCCAGCGCGGGTGAGGGCCGCATCGGTCATCATCGGTGCCGGTTCCTCGGCTTTGGCGACGACACTATTCACGGCTGCGTTTGCCTATGGCGACCCGATCACGCCGCAGGTCCTGCAAAAGCTGCAGCCGGTGGTGGCTATCGTCCTTGCTGGAGTGCTGCTCGGTGAGCGCCTTCGGCCGAAGTTCGCGCTGTTTGCCGTGCCCGCACTGGGTGGCGCCTGGATGCTGAGCTTTGACGACCCGTTGGCAGTATCCATCTCAGACCTTGCACCCGCCCTGCTTGCGCTAGGAGCGGCGTCGTTGTGGGCTGGAGGGACCGTCCTGGGCCGGTTGGTGGGCACTGAGATAGGGCCTCGAGACACACTGGTCCTACGTTTTACGTTCGGTCTGCCTGCTGCGGCGCTGATCGTCGCGACGCTGGGAGCGGGTTGGCGACTCCCACTGGCCCAAGCCCCATCACTGTTGCTGCTGGCGCTGGTGCCTGGCCTGCTCGCCTTGGGCCTGTACTACCTCGGGCTGCAGCGGACCGCCGCTTCACGGGCCACGTTGGCTGAGTTGATGTTTCCAGTGACTGCCGCGATCGTAGGCGTGACGATGCTGGATGCCACGCTGTCCGTGAGCCGCTGGACCGGCCTGGTGATCGTGGTGGTGAGCGTCACTGCACTGGCCTGGAACGAGAACCGCTCCTCGCTCACTTCGGTGAAGGTCGATCCAGCAAAACTTGGCGACAGAGTAGCCGCCTGAGGAGCTGTTCGCGCACCGCTACACCTATCGCAAGATAGTTGTGGGACCAGCCGGTCGGACGTGCGTGACTAGGCTGACAGGCGATGACTTCTCAACCGCTCGAGCCCCCGGGCGACGCCTTGTGGCGCGCCATCTCCGGGCGAGGGACGACCGTACGCTTCGCGTCAGGCACCCTGATGTTGCACCACGGTGCTGGGGGGACGCACTGTTATGCCATCGTCGCTGGCGAAGTGCTCGTGTCGACGACGACCACCCAAGGGGCAACGGTGGTCCTGGGAAGGCGAGGGCCAGGTAGCGTCATCGGTGAACTCGCTGCCCTTGACGCCGCGCCCCGATCTGCGACTGTCACGGCGCGCACTGACGTTGTCGCCGTGGCCCTCAGATCTGTCGATCTGGAGGTGCTTCTGCGCGAGCGGCCCGATCTCGCGATCACCGAATTGCGACGACTGGGCCGACAGATGAGAACCCTCACTGAGCGCTACACCCTGCGCAACGAAGATTTGCAGACTCGTGTGGTCGGCTTCCTGGCAACTCATCTCGAGGAAACCGGTGAACGTTCGATCCGGTTGACCCGTCAGGAGCTGGCCGACTGGGTCGGAGTGACGCGTGAGGCGGTCACCAGGACACTACGTTCGTTGGAGCTCGAGGGAGTGGTTGCACTCAGCCGAGGTAGCGTGAGGGTCGTTGACGCCGCCAGCCTGACCCGGCTCACAGGCTCGTGAGGACGTGTCCGATGATCCACACAAGCGCACCAAGCCCAAGCGGGACTGTCTCATACCTTTTCACTGACATCGAGGGCTCCACGACGCTGTGGGACGGTGCCCCCCTAGCCATGAGCCAGGCTCAGGCTCGGCACGATGAGATTCTTCAGCATGCCTTCGAGAGTTGCGGCGGCTATGTCTTCTCGGTCTCTGGCGATGGCTATGGGGTCGCTTTCACGAGGGCCGGACGCGCCCTCGACGCGGCAGTGGCGATCCAACAAGACCTCAAGGCCGAGCGCTGGCCTGATGGGGTGGAGGTTCGAGTGCGCATGGGCATCCATACCGGCGAGGCGGAGGAGCGATCAGGGAACTACTACGGTCCCTCTGTCAACCACGGGGCGCGGCTGATGGGGAGCGCTCATGGCGGCCAGATTGTCGTCTCGGCAGTGACCGCCGCGTTGCTCACCAGCCGAGCCGACATCGATCTCATCGACCTCGGATCGGTGACCTTGAGAGGGGCGACTTCTCCCCTAGCAGTGTACGGAGTCGCCACCGATGGCCACCCGTGGCTCGACCTGCCGCTCTCCTCCACCCAGGGCACCGCCGGCAATCTCCCGAGACTGCAGACATCGTTCGTCGGCGACGTTGCCTCGGTGCGTAAGCTCGCGCGGAACGTGCTGCCGGGAGGGCTCACGACCCTCACCGGCCCAGGTGGGATCGGTAAATCAAGGTTGGCCACCGAAGTGGCTTGGCAATTGGTGGAGGACTTCGCCGACGGGGCCTGGCTCGCTGAGTTCGCTCCGGTAGCGGCTGACGATGACCCCGCGCAGGTGCTTGCATCCACGCTGTCGGTCCAACCCCAACCTGGGATGACCACTTCGCAGGCGGTAGCCGACTGGTGCCTGGGACGGCGCATGCTGCTGGTGCTCGACAACTGCGAGCATGTCCAGCAACAGATGGGCGAATTGGCGGCGGCTATCCTCACGGCTTGCCCCACCGTCGCCCTCTTGGCCACAAGCCAGGTCCCCCTCGGGCTGGCCGGAGAACACCTCGTCCCGCTATCCGGCCTCGATGACGAACAAGGGTCAGAACTCTTCCTCACCAGGGCCACCGACTCAGCCGGCTCCATGACGAGCGCCGGCGACTTAGCGGACGTCCACAACCTGTGTCGCAAATTGGACGGCGTCCCGCTGGCCATAGAGCTTGCAGCTGCCCGCTCCCGCCTGCTGAGCCCCCGCGAATTGCTCGCCCGCCTCGATGGCAGGCTCCGGCTTCTCCGCTCTCACGATGTAGTGGGTGA
>JBATUU010000070.1:0-10227 GCA_049671385.1 Ornithinimicrobium sp.
AGCGCTGCCCCATCAGCCGGTGGGTCTGCACAACCCAGCGAGGACGCGGCAGCAAAGCGGGGCAAGACCGAGAAGATGTCTCGCCTGCGCAAGGTGATTGCTAGCCGGATGGTGGAGTCACTGCAGGTCAGTGCCCAACTGACGACAGTTGTCGAGGTCGACGTGACCAGGGTCGCTCGTCTGCGGGCACGCTCCAAGGACGACTTCCTAGAGCGGGAGGGAGTGAAGTTGTCTTTCATGCCCTTCTTCGCACTTGCGGCCGTCGAAGCCCTCAAACAGCACCCGACCGTGAACTCCAGCATCGATGGCGACGAGGTCCTGTTTCACGCACGCGAGAATCTCGGCATTGCGGTGGACACCGAGAAGGGCCTGTTGGTTCCGGTCATCAAGGACGCCGGAGATCTGAACATTGCGGGATTGGCCCGCAAGATCGCAGAAATGGCCGAACGCACCCGGACCAACAAGATCGCTCCTGACGACTTGGGTGGTGGCACGTTCACATTGACGAACACCGGCAGTCGCGGTGCCCTGTTCGACACGCCCATCTTGAACCAGCCGCAGGTCGGGATATTGGGCACGGGTTCGGTGGTCAAACGTCCCGTCGTGCACACCGATAGCGAGGGGCAGGATACGATCGCAATCCGCTCGATGGTCTACTTGGCACTTACCTACGATCACCGGATCGTCGACGGCGCTGACGCCGCTCGGTTCCTGATGACAGTCAAGGCCCGCCTCGAAGAGGCTGCCTTCGAGGTGTAACCACGCTTGGAGAATGTTGAGAAAGTGAGCCATGTCGCAAGCACCTGAGGATCGACGCACCGTAGCCATCACTGGTTCGTCCGGGCTGATTGGCGTTGCCCTGTCTGCTGCCCTCCGGGATCGAGGAGACCGAGTGCTGCACCTCGTCCGGCGCCCGCCTCGGACCGAGGGGCTTGAAGACGGTGTTCGAGAAGCCCAATGGGATCCCGATCAGCGCGAGTTCGACCCCGAGATTCTCAGCGATGTCGATGCGTTGGTGCACTTAGCCGGAGCAGGCATCGCCGACCACCGATGGACCGCCAGCTACAAGGAGACCATCCGTGCCTCCCGCATTGACGGAACCGAAGCGGTGGCGGCGGCCGTAGCTACCCGCCCCGACGTGAGATTGGTCTCGGGCTCCGCCATTGGCTACTACGGCGACCGCGGGTCCGACGTCCTGACCGAGGAGTCCGGACTAGGTGAAGGCTTCCTGGCCGACGTCTGCCGTGACTGGGAGGCGGCCACCTGGCGTGCCCAGCAGGCTGGGGCCAGTGTGGCCTTGGCCCGGACTGGCATCGTGTTCTCACCCTCCGGCGGTGCTATGGGACGGATGCTGCCACTCGCCAAGTTCGGTTTAGCCGGCCCGCTGGGCTCGGGCAAGCAGTTCTGGGCGTGGATCACATTGCATGACCACATCCGAGCGCTCATCTTCCTGATCGACCATCCGGAGATCACTGGTCCAGTGAATCTGGGTGCACCCACCCCAGACACACAAGCGGATGTCGTCAAGGCCCTCGGCGAGAAACTACGACGACCGACCGTGCTTCCGGCCCCGACCATCGCGCTGCGAGTGGCCCTGGGTGAGATGGCTGGAGACATCCTCGGCAGTCAGCGGGCCCTGCCCAATGTGCTGATCGAGGCCGGCTTCACCTGGGATCATGCTGATTTGGATGCCGCCATGGCCTGGTTGACCGAGCAGGCCCAGTCAACCGAGGGTGAGGAGCCCGACGACGACGCAGCAGAGAAGGCACAGGAGGCCTGAGCGGGTCTCGGCGGTGCAGCGCTTAGCGCCACTGGTACATGCGCCATTCATCCAACTCTCTGACCACGGTAATCGTCACGTCTTCGCTGACCTCCGGCACGGTGGTCTGCTGCCCCCTTCTGTTCAGGACCTCGACAGAGGGACGATGAACAGTCAACGCCATCACAAAGGAATCGGCGTCGGCGTGAGGAATGGATGTCGTCGATGTGTCTGAAGGCGGCGATGTCGGGACCCGGGTGCTTGTTCCCGGCAGCAACACCGCGTCTTCTGCCGTAAAGCTGACGCCCCGCAATCGGGCGCCGACGGACGAGGCTTCGTGCAGTCGCTCGACATCGGCAGCTAAAGCTGGTGAACCTGTGGCATGAGCGTGTCGTAGAAGGTCCAGGTCACCGGAGGTCCATGCCTCGGCGCGTGCGTCCAGGAGATCTTGCACGATGCCGAGCGCTTCCCTCTGCGGCGGACTCGCTGGGTCTCGTGACGCTGCGACCGCTTCGAGCCGAAGTGGATCGGTTCTCGCCAGAGGTGGGCTGCTGACCCAGGTGGGTGCTGCGCCGTCCTCGAGTGAGGGTGTGCTGATCCGGTCAACGACGGCCGCGCAACCAGTGATGAAGGCCAGCAGCACGGCCACAGCCAAAGCTCGGCGTCGTGCCGAACGCGGCCGACGATGATCACCGGGGCGCTGATGGCGTCGTCTTGGGTAGGAACCCGTGTGACGCGCCGCAGCCCTGATCCGGCTCGGCACGTCATCGGCACCGTCGCCGCGCAATTCCACCGGCTCCGGATGTCCCAGACTCCGCAGGGCCGTCATCAGTTCGCCAACACTTGGGCGCTCAGCGACCTCAGGGGAGAGCGCCTCGTTGATTGCTCGGTTCAGTTCTCGCGGGACGAATGACACGAGCTCATCCAAATCCGGTCGTATTCCTACCCAACCCGGAGGCTCGCCAGAGAGGGCCTGCCAGATCAGCGCTGCGTAGGCATACACGTCCGAGGCCGCGGTCGCATCGAAGCCTTCGCAGACCTCGGGGGCCACCCCGGCGGAGAAATGGGGAGGATTCAGTCCCCGGATGTCACTCATCGCTGCCGGTGCCAGCAGCGGCATTCCATCACCAGTGAACAGCACCGTTGAAGAGGTAAGACCGCCGTGCACCAGACCCGCCTCATGCATCGCGCTCAAGGCTTGCCCTACCGGGACCAGTGCAGTGGCGGCTTCGCCGCCGGATAGCGGACCCCGTGTGCGCAAAGCCACGGCGAGCGACCCACCTTGAGCCTCCTGCGAGGCTATCGCGACGCATGGCGCGCCGTTGTCATCACGCGCATCCGACACGACATCGTGAACACGCAAGAGGTGACGGTGCCGCAGCTGGGAGAAGGCTCCAACGCCATCGAAAACCCTCCGAGCGGCTTCGGCCTCCTCACCCGCGACGACGCACGTCAGCAGCACCGGACGCCCATCACCCTGCCTGCGACCCAGCCACTGAGCTGGAGCGTCCAGAGGCTGGGTCACTTCATACCCCTCGACTCTCACGGGACTCCGGTCACCACCGGCGGATACCGCCGACTCTTGTTCGTGCATACCTCGAGCATGGCCTACCCGCTGCTACCTCGGCGGAAGTTATCCACAGGCCGGATGCCCGTAGGCTGACACCATGCGTTTTCAGCACGTGGGCTTCACACCGGACACCGTGGACTACACGCAGGCATGGGACTTGCAACGGCGAGTTCACGCTGGCGTGGCTGGAGGTCGGGCGGCCGATACTGTTCTGCTGCTTGAGCACACGGCTGTCTACACCGCCGGTAAACGCACCGAGGCTCACGAGCGGCCCACTGATGGCACCCCTGTGATCGACGTCGACCGCGGCGGCAAAATCACGTGGCATGGTCCAGGGCAGTTAGTCGGGTATCCGATTGTGCGGCTGCCCTCCCCCGTCGATGTGGTCGCCCATGTTCGCCGCCTCGAGGACATGATGATTGCGGTCTGCGCCGACGTAGGCGTCGCGGCAGTGCGCGTCGAGGGCCGCAGCGGCGTGTGGGTGACGGATGGGGATCAAGGCGACCGCAAAGTGGGCGCGATCGGGATCAGGGTCAGTCAAGACGTGACGATGCATGGGTTCGCGTTGAACTGTGACTGCGACCTCGACTGGGCAGAGTCGATCATTCCCTGCGGGATTCCAGATGCCGGCGTGACCTCACTGAGCCGTGAATGTGGCACGAGAGTGAGCGTGCAAGACGTGCTGCCGAGCGTGCGGGGACATCTTCAACGCGTGTTGCCGCCCGGTGCCGGCGCCGCAGCCGATGTGGTCATGGCCGGCCCAGCGCCGGCTTAGCGCAGGGCATACCCTGGTCGCTGTTGGTGTTCAGCCATCAGCAGCACATCTGGATGCCGTGGCACACCGTCAGATCATGCACACCGTCAGGGAGGCAGCACGTGACCGTCGCACCCGAGGGGCGCCGCATGTTGCGAGTTGAGGCTCGTAACAGCGAAACTCCCATTGAGCGCAAGCCCGACTGGATTCGGACAACCGCAAAAATGGGTCCGGAGTACACCGCGCTGAACTCGCTGGTCAAAGGTGAGGGTCTGCACACCGTGTGCCAGGAGGCAGGATGTCCCAACATTTTTGAATGCTGGGAGGATCGAGAGGCAACCTTCCTGATCGGCGGCGAGCAGTGCACGCGGCGTTGCGACTTCTGCCAAATAGACACGGGTAAACCCGCCGATTTCGATGCTGACGAGCCGCGCCGGGTGGCCGAGTCGGTCGCCACCATGCAGTTGCGCTATGCCACGGTGACGGGCGTCGCGCGCGATGACCTGGTGGACGGCGGGGCTTGGTTGTATGCCGAGACCATCCGCCAGATTCACGCACTCAACGAGGGCACCGGCGTCGAGATCTTGATCCCCGACTTCAACGGCGTTCCCGAGTTGGTGGGGCAGGTGATCGATGCCGCACCCGAGGTGTTCGCACATAACGTTGAGACTGTCCCACGGATCTTCAAGCGGATCCGGCCCGCGTTCACCTATGAGCGTTCCTTGGACGTGATCACTATGGGGCGCAACGCTGGGCTGGTGACCAAGTCGAATCTGATTCTCGGCATGGGCGAGGAGGATCACGAGATCGAGCAGGCACTCCGCGACCTACACGAAGCAGGCACGGACCTGATCACGATCACCCAGTACTTACGCCCCTCCCCGCGGCACCACCCGGTGGAGCGTTGGGCCAAGCCGGAAGAGTTCGTGCACTGGAGCGATGTAGCGACCGATCTTGGGTTCAAGGGTGTGATGGCCGGACCGCTGGTGCGCAGCAGTTATCGAGCAGGTCGGCTGTGGGCCCAAGCAATGCGTCGCTGGGGTCGACCGATACCCGATCATCTGGCCCACCTCGCCCTCAAGGCCGACTCCCCGGCGCGGCAAGAGGCGTCGTCGTTGGTGGCGCGTCGCGCAACCCCCGTATCCTGACCCGCATGGCCGCCCGCTCTTCGAACCAATCCAGCAGCACTTCGACCGCAGAACCAAAGCGTCGCCGCTTCGGTCGACGCCGCAAGAAGGACCCCAACAAGGTCGGGCGGGTAGCCCAGATGCGTCAGATCTTTACGATGACGCGCAAGAACGATCCCTCGTCGGTCTGGTGGATGGCGCTCGCCTCGCTGTCCGTTCTCCTCGTCGCATTGCTGGCTGGATGGTATTTCGACCAGATCGTCTACTTCCTTATTCTTGGTATCCCGACCGCCCTGCTGGCCGCACTGATCGTCCTCAGTAGGCGTGCCGAGAAGGCGGCCTTCGCCCAGATCGAAGGACAGCCGGGAGCGACGGGGGCTGTGTTGGGCTCGTTGCGCAGAGGGTGGTTCTACGACAAAGAGCCGATCGCCGCAGAGTCCGGTGGCAAGGTCCGCGGGATGCGCGACTTGCACAATGCCGCCATGATTTTTCGTGCGGTCGGCCGCCCCGGCGTGGTGCTGATCAGCGAAGGACCATTGGGACCAGCACGTCGACTCTCTCAAGCTGAGAAGCGGCGAGCCACCCGGGCCACAGGAGATGCCGTCCCGGTGCACATCATCCGAGTAGGCCAAGGCGAGGACGACGTCCGTTTGTCGCAACTGGTCAAGACGATGAACAAACTGGACAAGAGGATCAGCAAAGAAGAAGCCATCGCCGTGCAACGCCGACTGAAGGCCATCGGCTCCGCAAAACCCCCAGTGCCGGCCGGGATCGATCCGCGCAAAGCGCGGGTGGACCGCAAGTCGATGCGGGGCCGCTAAGCGCCAGTTATCGGCTCTGTGGTCGCCTCAGAATCATGGTCCCAGCGACGCGGTCGTGGTAACCCCGGCCATCGGAAGCAAAGATCAGAGCCGGCACCACAAGGCACAACAGGACGGTCCGGATCAGGGTCGGGACCACACGCGGGACACGGGCTAACCATGCCTGTGGTGCGACCACATCGTCGACTTGCAAGGAAACTACTTGCAGACCCAACAGTTGGTGTCCCGGCGTGCCGCCCATGGTCGGTAGGAGTAGCAGATTCAGGACTGCGAAGGCAGCCAACGGCGCAAATGCCGCAATGCCGGTGGCGCCCCACCCGATGCCAAAGACCAACAAGACAACTAATTGGGCGAGCGTCCAGTCGCAAAATATGGCTACCAACCGCCTGCCGAAGGGAGCCAGCGACCCGGGGCCGTCAGCCGGTAGGCCCAAGGCTCGTCCCGGGTAGTCGTGGGTGTCACTCACGCTGTGAGACTAACGGTGCGTAACACACCGGAAACACCTGGGTGATGGGTGTGAAACGCCACATACCTAAACTGACGCGCAGGGCCGCACGCCCGAAGGCCCAAAGCTCACTTCACAGGAGGATCGATGTTCAGTAGCGCTCAGGAAGCTCTCGACTTCATCAAGGAGGAGGACGTCAAGTTCGTTGACGTCCGCTTTTGCGACCTGCCCGGCGTGATGCAGCACTTCAATGTCCCTGCTGAGACCTTTGACATCGATGCTTTCGAGACCGGTCAGATGTTCGACGGTTCCTCGATTCGGGGCTTCCAGGCTATTCACGAGTCGGACATGAAGTTGATCCCGGACGCGACCACCGCCTACGTCGACCCCTACCGGGTGAACAAGACGTTAATCATGAACTTCTCCATCGTCGATCCGTTCACCGACGAGCCGTACGCACGGGATCCACGTCAGATCGCATTGAAGGCCGAGGAGTACTTGCGCTCAACCGGCATCGCCGACACCGCCTTTTTTGGCGCCGAGGCCGAGTTCTACGTCTTCGACGACGTGCGCTTTGAGACCAAGCAGAGCGCTAGCTACTACTACATCGACTCAGTCGAGGCTGCGTGGAACACTGGCCGCGCCGAGGAGGGCGGTAACCGTGGCTACAAGCCTCGCTACAAGGGCGGCTACTTCCCTGTCCCGCCGGTCGACCACTTCGCTGACATCCGCGACGAGATCGTCTTGAAGCTCGCTGACGTAGGACTCTCGGTCGAGCGCGCCCACCACGAAGTCGGCACCGCGGGCCAGCAGGAGATCAACTACAAGTTCAACACGTTGCTGCAAGCCGGTGACGACATGATGAAGTTCAAGTACGTCATTAAGAACAGCGCGTGGGCGGCTGGTAAGACAGCTACTTTCATGCCCAAACCGGTCTTCGGAGACAACGGCTCAGGCATGCACACACACCAGTCCCTGTGGAAGGACGGCGAGCCACTGTTCTATGACGAGTCAGGCTACGGCGGTCTTTCGGACATCGCTCGCTGGTACATCGGAGGTTTGCTGACGCATGCTCCCTCGCTGCTTGCCTTCACCAACCCGACCATGAACTCCTATCACCGGCTGGTTCCGGGCTATGAGGCTCCGGTCAACCTGGTGTACTCGGCCCGCAACCGCTCGGCCTGTGTCCGGATCCCGATCACCGGCGACTCCCCGAAGGCCAAGCGCGTCGAGTTCCGCGTTCCAGATCCCTCGTCTAACCCCTACCTGTGTTTCGCCGCGCAGTTGATGGCCGGTCTCGATGGGATCAAGAACCGGATCGAGCCGCCGGAGCCGGTCGACAAGGACCTCTATGAACTGCCGCCGGAGGAGTTGGAGAGCATCGCGCAGGTGCCTTCTTCGCTCGGCGACGTGCTGGACTCCTTGGAAGCCGACCACGCCTACTTGACCGAAGGCGACGTCTTCACCGAGGACCTGATCGCAGCCTGGATCGACTACAAGCGCACGAACGAGATCGACCCCATTCGCTTGCGTCCACACCCGCACGAATTCGAGATGTACTTCGACCTGTGACAGCCATCGGGTTGTTGGCTGTTTCGATGTGACCCACAACCCGACCGCGGATCAAGAAATCTCCGCGCGATGAAAGCCGTGACGCTGGCCATCAGCGTCACGGCTTTCGCGCGTGGGCGGTCTCGACGCGAACGGAGTCCAGTTGCTTTAGCGGAGCAAGAGCCCGAGGCGGACCGGGGTGTCATGACCAAGGAGGCGCAAAACGTCGTCGTCCGCGATGGCACACGCCACGTGCTGCCACGCCACCATCGGCGTGGTGAGCGGTGCATCGGAACCGAAGATGAGTTTGTCGGGTACTCGCGCTGCCGCCCGCTGAATGAATCCAACATCCCAGATCCCCGAGGTGTCGAGGTAGACCCGAGCGTGCCGTTGAGCCGCCGTCAGTCCCTCCTCGAGCAGCCGGTTCTCATGGGGAAACCCGCCGAGATGGGCGATGATCAACGGACCAGCGGTGCGCGGCAGAAGGTGCTTGACGATCCATGCTGGACTGACGTATCGGCCCCCGTGCACCAGTACGGGCAAGGCTCGGTCGTGAATGTCGCGCATCTCATGCGCCGGTGGAACTCCATCGAGGTGGGGAAGCAGTTTGATGCCATCGAATCCGTCGAGGCTGGTAGGCACGTCGCTGGCCCGGCGAGGTCGGCGCAACCAACGGCGGACCTGCCACAAGTGCGGGGGGAACTGGGCGTGCAGCACCTGCGGTCCGCCCAGCCGGGCAAAGCAACCCATCCGCCCCTGGCTTGTGGCGGCCCAGTCGCGCAGCGCAGCGTTGGCCTCCCGATACCCGCCCACACGAAACGGCGGGAAGGCATAGGCACGCTGCACCCCGGCCGCCAGCGCATGCTGCAGGTACTCCTCACCTGTGAGCGTGGGGTAGTACGCCTCATCGCTGTCGCTGGAGCCGACATGAACGTGGACATCCACCAACGAGTATGGCGGGGGCTCGTTCGGGACCGTGCCGAGCCGGCGCTGCATGTCGGGTACACCAGAATCACCCATGGGTGGACTCCATGGTCTTGCGGTACACGTCGTTATAACGGTGCACTTCGCTGGCCCACGATCGCTCCCCCAGGTCCACGGGAGTCTGCGGGTGCCAGGGCTGCTCGGCGAAGTCCAGGATGCCAGCCGCCAACCCATCGGCGTCCGGGGTCACGAAACGTACCGCTGGTTGATCCTGCAAAAGCTCGCGCAGCGCAGGGAGGTCAGTCGTCAGCAGCGGGCGACCGTTGGCCAACGCCTCAAGCGGTTTGAGGGGCGTGGTGTCGGTCGACACAGCCGCCGGACGGCGTGGGACGACGAACAGATCCAGGTCGCCGTAGAACTCGTGCAGGGCATCGCGAGTCAGGAAGCCAGGAAGTTCAATAACGCTCTCTAGTCCAGCGTCGATGATCAGCTGCCGGATCCGGTCCCAATCCCGGCCTGTCCCGGCCAACACCACCTCTAAGGTCACGCCCCGCGTGGCCAAGACTGGAGCCGCCTGCTCGACAGCGGCCACCAAGAGGTCCAGACCCTCGATCGCTTCGAACGTGGTGGCGTACCCGATCCTCAGCGTTCCCGGGTGCTCCGAGCGGGGTTGGGTGCGCCACAGTTCGGTGTCGACGGCGTTGCGCACGACATCCACCCGCTCGAGTGGCACGCCGCCTGCTATGACGCGCTCGGCCAAACCAGAACTGATCGTCACCACCCGGTCGGCAGCCCGACACAGAGCAAGCTCGAGCCGATTCTGTCGGTGGCCGCGCGCTCGCAGGTACGGGTGACGAGCGTCGAGGTCGTAGTCGCCGTTGAAGCAGCGAACCTCGTACACGAAGGGCAGCTTTCGCTGGCGGGCGGCGGCAAGGCCGGCCCGACCGACGAAGGCGGGGTGGTGCGAGTGGACGACATCCGGGCGGACTGTATCCAGCACCTCGACCAGTCCGCGGACGAACGCCCGACCGGAGCGAGGCGCTAGTCCCAGGGCCGGGCGCTCACCGCGGCGTGGCCCGGTGCCAGGCACAAGCAGCTGCTCCGGGCCCCAGCCGTCGGCCACGAGGCCTGTATCGCGCGCCTGGGCGAAGGCGGGATAAGGACCGACGGCGACGATCGCATCGATGCCGAGCTCCCGGCGTTGTGCACTGACAATGCTCCGAGACCGGGCGGTGTATCCATCGACATAGGGCCAGCCGTAGTTGACCAGGTGCAG
>JBATUU010000071.1:0-3453 GCA_049671385.1 Ornithinimicrobium sp.
ATGTCGATCGGCCCGTAGGCAGCTGGCTCGGCTTCGATCAACACGGCATTCGTGCAGCCAAGAGCGACCGCATTACGCAGTTGCTCCACGGCATCCTCCTCGCCGAGCGTCAGCACGGTGACCTCACCATCGGTGGCCGAGGCCGTTTGCACCGCCAATTCGATCGCGCACTCTTCATGTGGGCTCACCGTTGCACCGAGGTGAGCGGTGTCGATGTTCTGTGCGTCTACCGTCAAACTGACCTCACCGCCAGTGTCCGGAACGCGCTTTACGCATACCAAAATATTGCTCATGATTCAGCCTCGGATTCGCTCGTTGCTGGAGTCGAACAAGGACGTCGAATCCACAGATCCAACGACAACGGGATAGGACTCCTCCATGTAGGACACTGTCAGTTCGTTGCCGATCGTGGCCTCCCCGGGAGGGAGGTAGGCGAGCAACACGTGCTTACCCAAAGACGGCGCGGAGCCCGCGCTGGTGACGTACGAGTGGTGGCCGTGACCGTCGGTCAGAAGTTCGCCCGCGCTGGACAAGATCGGCTCACCGCCGAGCATGTACCGCTTCACGCCCGAGGCCGACGTGTGATCCTCGACGGTCAGCGTGCACAGCACGCTCTGCGGCTCACTCTCGCGCTGCGCGATGTAGGCATCGCGGCCCACGAAGTCGGCGTCTTTCACCTTGGGCCGCTGCATACCAGCTTCGACGATAGAGCGTTCGGCATCCAATTCCGCGCTGAAAGCGCGGTAGCCCTTCTCGATGCGACCAGTAGTGCCGTAGACACCGACGCCCACCGGGATGGCGCCATACGGAGCACCCGCCTCCAGCAGCATCCGCCATACCTTGGCGCCTTGCTCGATCGGCAGGTAGAGCTCCCATCCGAGCTCGCCGACGTAGGAGATACGCGAGGCCAGCACGGTCATCGAGCCGAGTTCCAACTCGCGGCAGGTGGAGAACTTGAAGCCCTCGTTGCTGACGTCGTCGGTGGTCAAGCCGGCCAGGATCTCGCGAGCCTTGGGGCCCCAGATGCCCACCGTGGTGTACGAGGAGGTCAGGTCGACAACGGTCGCGCTGCCGTCCTCGGGCATCCGGTCGGCGAACCACTTCAGGTCCACCATGCCGTGAGCGCCGCCGGTGACAACGCGGAACGTGTCATGCTTCAGACGCATCACTGTCAGGTCAGAGACGAAGCCACCCTTCGCGTCGAGCACGGGTGTGTAAATGACCCGCCCGACCGCAACATTGGCCTGTCCGACAATGATGGACTGCACCGCATCGAGCGCACCCCGCCCGACGACATCGAAGATGCAGAACGCCGAGAGGTCGAAGACACCTGCGCGCTCGCGCATCGCCAAGTGCTCGGCGTTGATGATCGGGGACCACCAGCGAGCGTCCCACTCGTGCTCACGAGGCATCACTGCGTCACCGAACTCTTCGACAAGCGAGGCGTTCGACTCATACCAGTTGGGTCGCTCCCAGCCAGCCGCCTCCACGAACACCGCACCGAGCTCTTTCTGCTCCGCGTACATCGGCGAGAGGCGCTGGTTACGGTCCGACTCGTATTGCTCGGCCGGATGCACGATGCCGTAGGTCTTGATGAACGCCTCACCGGTGCGCGCCTTGACGTGCGCGCGAGTGCGCTGGTGGGGATGGAAGCGGGCAATGTCGGAGTGCGAAAGGTCGATCTCACTGTGCCCCTGGGTCATCCACTCGGCGACCGCGCGGCCAACTCCCGGGCCCTCCTTGATCCAGACGGCGGCCGCAGACCACAGGCCTTTGACCTCCGGCGTCTCACCCAGGACGGGGTTGCCGTCGGGCGTCAGGGACAGCAGGCCGTTGATGGCATACCGGATCTCGGCACCCTCGGCTCCGAGCAGGTCGGGCATCAACTCGAAGGCCTCCTCCAGCTGGGGATCGAAGTCCTCGGAGGTGAAGGGCATCTCGGTGGGCGACAACTTGGACGCCTCGATGGAGGGGATCTCCTCCGGCTCATGCAAGATCGCGCGGTGGGCGTAGGAGCCGACCTCCATGTCCGCGCCGTGCTGACGCTCGTAGCACAAGGCGTCCATGTCGCGCACGATCGGGTAGTGGATCTCGCCATCGGTCTCGGCGAGTAGTGGGACAGGGCCGACGCTGATCATCTGGTGCACCGCAGGCATCAAGGGGATCTTGGCTCCGGCCATCGCGGCCACTTTGGGGCTCCATACGCCGCAGGCGATGACGACCACCGGGGACGCGATGTCCCCGCCGGTGGTCTGAACGCCAGCGATCCGTCCCTCCTCAACGGTCAACCCAGTGACCTCAACGGTGGAAACCACTGTGAGCTCGCCGGTGGCCTGGGCGCGCTCGCGCATGATCGTGCCCGCTCGCAGCGAGTCGACGACGCTGACGCTGGGGGTCCAGAACGCCCCAACGATCTTCGAAGAATCCAGGTAGGGGACCTTTTCGACGACCTGCTCAGGCGTGACCAACTCGGAGTCGATGCCCCAGGCCTTGGCCGAGGACATCCGACGGCGCAGCTCCTCCATTCGCTCCTCGGTCTTCGCCACCTCGAAGCCACCGGGGGTGACCATCACGTCCATCTCGGCATACTGCTCCATGCTGTCCAGCGTCAGATCAGTGATCTCTCGCGAGTGGTCCACGGGGAAGATGAAATTGGATGCGTGGCCCGTCGAGCCGCCAGGGTTCGGCAGCGGGCCCTTGTCAATCTGAACGATGTCTTTCCATCCCAGACGCGTGAGGTGGTGAACCAGGCTGTTGCCTACGATGCCGGCGCCGATGACGACGACGCCTGCCGAGGTGGGTACTGAGGCCATGAGTGGCCATCCTTCCGACGGAAATTGTGTTGCGTTATACGCAATAGAGTGCGCTATCTGGCACACTTTATTGTCGTAGGCACACTCTCTGCCTGTCAACCACGCAACGCTATCCGCGGCGTGTCGCCGGTGGTAGACGTGACCGTGGCCCCCGCTCCATCAGGAGAAGAGGCCGCAGTCGCTCTGCGTAGTCGCTATGAGGTCAGCGATGAACCTCAGCCGATCAGCAACACCAAGAAGAGCACAGCAATGACCACCGCAGAGCACCACCACACCCTTGTGCGGGTTGATGCTGCCGTTTCGAAGACAACATGCCAAGCACCACCGACGCGGAGTCAGCGCTGGAGACAAAGAAGAAGGTGATCAGCAAGACCACGACGGTTGCGGTGATCGCACCCAGTGGCAGTTCATCGAGCATTTGGAAGAGGCGGTCTTCGTTCGTTTCCGCCCCAGCCAGATCGACACCGTTCTGCTGCTGGTTGATCGCCGCGCCACCCAGGATCGAGAACCAGACTGAGCTCACCACGGTGGGCACCGAAAGCACACAGCCGACGAACTGGCGGGTCGTGCGACCCCGCGAAATATGGGCAGTGAAGGTGCCTACGAAAGGCCAGGACATCCACCCGGCCCAGTAGAAGAG
>JBATUU010000072.1:0-2395 GCA_049671385.1 Ornithinimicrobium sp.
AAGCCGTCGCGATCCTCAAGTTTGCCCCTCAGGCCGCGAGCGAGCCCGTGCTCAAGGTGTTGCAGTCAGCCGTTGCCAATGCGCGCTACCGCGCAGAGCAGACTGCCTCGGCATTCGATGAGAACACTCTCGTTGTCAGCGAAGCCTTCGTTGACGAGGGTCCGACCATGAAGCGGTTCAGGCCGCGAGCCCAGGGTCGCGCAAGCCAAATTTTGAAGCGCACGAGCCACATCACAGTGGTCGTGAGCGAATCCAACGCATCCGCCAAGGGAGGTGTTCGCTGATGGGTCAAAAGATCAACCCGAACGGCTACCGCCTCGGAATCACGACCGATCACCGCAGCCGCTGGTTCGCCGACTCCACCAAAGAGGGTCAGCGCTACCGCGACTATGTCAAAGAAGACGTCGCGATCCGGGCGTTGATGTCCACCGGTATGGACCGGGCAGGCATCTCCAAGGTCGAGATCGAGCGCACTCGGGACCGCGTGCGGGTGGACATCCACACCGCTCGCCCGGGCATCGTGATCGGTCGCCGAGGCGCCGAAGCCGACCGCATCCGAGGTGAGTTGGAGAAGCTGACCGGCAAGCAGGTGCAGCTGAACATCCTTGAGGTCAAGAACCCCGAGATCGATGCACAGTTGGTTGCTCAAGGGATCGCCGAGCAGCTCGCTGCTCGCGTGACGTTCCGACGGGCGATGCGCAAGGGTATGCAGTCGGCGCTGCGAGCCGGTGCCAAAGGCATCCGGATCCAGTGCTCGGGCCGCCTCGGTGGCGCCGAGATGTCGCGCTCGGAGTTCTACCGCGAGGGCCGCGTTCCACTGCACACGCTGCGCGCCAACATCGACTACGGCTTCTACGAGGCCAAGACGACGTTCGGCCGGATCGGTGTGAAGGTCTGGATCTACAAGGGCGACCTCACGGCCAAAGAACTGGCCCGTGAAGAGGCATCGGCAGCGCCATCGCGTGGTGGCCGTCCGCCTCGCCGCGACGGGGACCGTCCAGGCGGTCGTCCGCCTCGCCGCGGTGACCGTCCGGATCGTTCCGAGCGCCCCGCCCGCGTGGGTGGCGGTGCCGAGACCGCAGACAACACCTCGGCGACGGAAACTGCTGCCAGCAGCGAATCGACAGCGGCGCCCGTCGAGGCAGCAACTGCCGCCGCGACGGCAAGCACGCCCACTGAAGCAACCCCGGCAAGCACTGAAGGAGGGAAAGCCTGATGTTGATTCCTCGACGTGTTCGATACCGCAAGCAGCACCGGCCGACCCGGTCCGGTGCGGCCAAGGGTGGGACCAGTATTGCGTTCGGCGACTTCGGCATCCAGGCTCTGGAGCCGGCATACGTCACGAACCGGCAGATCGAGTCCGCTCGTATCGCTATGACGCGCTACATCAAGCGTGGCGGGAAGGTCTGGATCAACATCTACCCGGACCGCCCGTTGACCAAGAAGCCCGCCGAGACCCGGATGGGCTCTGGTAAGGGAAGTCCCGAGTGGTGGGTGGCCAACGTCAAGCCCGGCCGTGTCATGTTCGAGCTGTCTGGTGTCTCAGAAGAGATTGCTCGCGAAGCCATGCGCTTGGCGATGCACAAACTGCCGATGAAGTGCCGCTTCGTCGCACGTGAAGGAGGAGAGTCCTGATGGCCATTGGATCCAAGGACTTGACCACCGAGCAGTTGCGCGGGCTCGAAAGTGAGCCGTTG
This sequence comes from Ornithinimicrobium sp., assembly GCA_049671385.1. GTDB lineage: Bacteria > Actinomycetota > Actinomycetes > Actinomycetales > Dermatophilaceae > Ornithinicoccus. The sequence goes on from JBATUU010000072.1 coordinate 1,698, forward strand.
CGAGATGCGCTGACCGAGGCCAAGAAGGAGCTGTTCAACCTTCGGTTCCAGTCGGCTACCGGTCAGCTCGAGAGCCACGGTCGACTGCGTGCCGTGCGCCGCGACATCGCCCGGATCTACACCGAGATGCGTGAGCGTGAGCTCGGGATCGGACAGCCCCCGGCGCAGGAGAGCGCTGCGACTGACGGCGACGAGACGACGGCGGCAGCTGACGACGACGCCGATACGACCAAGGAGAAGGTGAGCCAGGCATGAGCGAGACACCCACCGAGGTGGCGCAGACCGACAGCAGCAACAACGCTGGACAGGCCGCTGCCGACCCCACGATCGACCCGGCCCAGGTGATCCCCGACGCGATCAAAGACACCTCGCGCAACTATCGCAAGGTGCGTCAGGGCTACGTCGTGTCCGACAAGATGAACAAGACCGTCGTGGTCAGCGTCGAGGACCGCGTCAAGCACGCGCTTTACGGCAAGGTGCTCCGCCGCAGCTCGAAGGTCAAGGCCCACGATGAGGCGAATGATGCGGGCATCGGCGACCTCGTGCAGATCATGGAGACTCGGCCGATCTCATCGACCAAGCGCTGGCGCGTGGTCACCATCCTCGAACGCGCCAAGTAACAGTTGCACCCAACAAACATATCCATCAGCAACGTTCGGCCAGGCCCCGCCGGTGAGAGCCGGGGGAGAACCAGCACG
>JBATUU010000073.1:0-1655 GCA_049671385.1 Ornithinimicrobium sp.
GGCGCGAGCTGGTCGGCGACGCCGGCCGGATCGTCAGCCTCGATCATTTCGGTGCATCCGCTGACTACGAGCGTCTGTATGAAGAGTTCGGGATCACGGCCGACGCGGTTGCACAGGCTGCTCGTGACTCGATCTCGGCCGCACAGGCGCACGAAGGTCCGACGCAGGGCCCGCTGGACACCGACAGCCCGGACGTCCAGAGCGATGAAAGCAACCCGACCGGGGACGCCGCCTCCGGCGGAGACCGCTCAACCGACGCAACACAGAAGTGAGGACACCATGACTGACACCAGCACCCAGACCGACCGCCTCGAAGAGCTCTCCGAAGCCGGAGTTTCCATCTGGCTCGATGACCTGAATCGCCCGATGATCACCGGTGGCGAGCTGCAGGGCCTGCTTGATGACCAACACGTCGTGGGGGTCACCACGAACCCCACGATCTTCGCCTCCGCGCTCTCCGAAGGCGAGTCCTACAACGACCAGGTCAAGAAGTTGGCGAACGAGGGTGCGGACGTCGAGGAGGCCGTCTTCGCGATCACCACCGAGGATGTCCGGAACGCCTGCGACATCCTTCGTCCGGTCTTTGACCGCACCGGTGGTGTGGACGGGCGCGTCTCCATCGAGGTTGACCCCCGGATGGCAGCTCAGACCGACGCCACCGTGGAGATGGCGCAACGACTGTCGACCGAGATCGACCGACCCAACGTGTTGATCAAGATCCCGGCCACTGTTGAAGGGTTGTCGGCGATCAGCCAGACCCTGGCCAAGGGGATTAGCGTCAACGTCACGTTGATCTTCTCGCTCGACCGCTACCGGGGCGTGATGAATGCCTTCCTGACCGGCCTGGAGCAGGCTCGTGAAGGCGGTATCGACCTGTCGACGATCCACTCAGTGGCGTCTTTCTTCGTCTCTCGGGTCGACTCCGAGATCGACAGCCGCCTCGACGAGATCGGAACCGACCAAGCCAAGGACCTCAAAGGCAAGGCTGGCATCGCAAACGCGCGGCTCGCCTACCAAGCCTTCGAGGAAGTCTTTGCGACGCCGCGCTGGCAGAACCTCGCCGACGATGGCGCTCACCCCCAGCGTCCCCTCTGGGCCTCGACCGGGGTCAAGAGCGATGCATACCCCGACACGATGTACGTCACCGATCTGGTCGCAGCCCAGACCGTCAACACCATGCCCGGTGGCACTCTCGAGGCCACAGCCGATCACGCTGAGATCACCGGGGACACCGTCACCGGCAACTACGATCACGCCAAGCAGGTGCTGGACGATCTCTCCCAGATCGGCGTCGACTACGACGACGTCGTCAAGGTATTGGAAGACGAAGGCGTCGAGAAGTTCGAGAAGTCTTGGAGCGAACTGCTCGACACCGTCCAGGGCGAGCTCGACGCTGCGGGGTCTGACGCCTAGTGGTTAGGGCGGTATGACGCCGGTGGTGGACACCAACCCGCTTCGCCACCCAGAGGACAAACGGCTCCCCCGCATCGCTGGTCCGTGCAGCATGGTGATGTTCGGGGTGACCGGTGACCTGGCGCGCAAAAAGTTGATGCCGGCGATCTATGACCTCGCTAATCGCGGACTCTTGCCGCCAGGGTTCTCCTTGGTTGGTTTTGCTCGTCGCGACTGGGACGACCAGGACTTCGCGGCAGTGG
>JBATUU010000074.1:0-7384 GCA_049671385.1 Ornithinimicrobium sp.
CACCGATCTCGCACAGAGCCGAAACGAGCCAGAACGAGCAGATCGTGAAGGTGCCCTCCTCGCCTTCGAAGCCATCGTCGGTCTCCTCGACTCGATATCGGAGCACGAGCCCGTCCTCGGTCAACTCATCCGCGATGGCCAGCACGGTGGCTCTGATGCGCTCATCATCCGGCGGCAGAAAGCGCAACAACGGGGCGAGCAGCAGCGACGCGTCCAAGGCTGTCGTGCCGTAGTACTGCGTCAAGGCACCGCGCTTGTCCACCCCGTTGGCCAAGATGTCCGCCTTGATCTCCTCGGCTGCCTCGGCCCATTGCGTGGAGCGGTCGTGCTCGCCGTACATCGTGGCGATCTTCGAGCCACGATCGGCCGCCACCCAGCACATGATCTTCGACGAGGTGAAGTGTTGCAGCTCACCGCGCACCTCCCAGATCCCAGCGTCGGGATCCTTCCAGTGCTTCAGGGCCTCCTCGACTTGGCGCTCCAAAATCGGCCAGACCCGGTTGTCCAGGCGGTCGGCCGACTTGATGTGCAGATAGACCGAGTCCAGCAGTGCCCCCCAGACGTCATGCTGGCGCTGAGAGTATGCGGCGTTGCCGATCCGCACCGGCTGGGAGTCGGCATACCCCTGCAGATGGTCCAGCTCATACTCGGTGAGCTTCTTCTCGCCGCCGATGCCATACATGATCTGGATGTCCTGGTCGTTGCTGGCCATGTCGGCGATGAACGAGAAGAAGTCGAGCGCCTCCCAGTCATAGCCCAGCGAATATAGGCCCCACAACGCGAACGTCCCGTCCCTGATCCAGGTGTAGCGGTAGTCGTAATTGCGACCGCCGCCGATGGTCTCCGGGAGCGAGGTCGTGCCCGCCGCCGCAATAGCACCCGTCGGTGAGTAGGTCAGCCCCTTCAAGGTCAGTGCACTGCGCTGGAGATAACTGCGCCAAGGGTGGTCGGGGAAGTTGCCTCTGGCCAACCAGTGTTGCCAGTGGTGAGCGGTCCACACTTGCTTGCGGTAGGCGTCCTCGTAGTCTTTCGGCGGGGGCGAGCCGTTCCATGACATCGCCACAAAGCGAGTGTCCCCGGCCTTCAGCAGGGTACGAGCCTCGGCTTGCCCCCCTTCGAAGCCGAGAGCCATGTCCGAGGTCAAGGTCAGCTCGAGGTCAACCCCTGTGGCGCTTGCCACTGCCTGGTGATAGCCCTCCCCGGTGTAGGTCCAGTTCACCGTCGAGCGCCCATAGTCCAGCACCGGCTCACAGTCCATAATCGTCTGCACCTCGCCGGAGACGCATCTGATCGTGCGTAGCAGAATGTGCTCCGCCTCGTAGTCGGTCGGCGTGCGCACGTAGGTGTTGGACCGGTCATCGGAGTGGTGCCACGGGCCGATGATCAGGGCATCGCGCACGATGATCCAGCCGCTGTCGGTGCCCCAACTGGTCTCCAAAATCATGGTGCCAGGCAGGTATCGCCGTGCCGCTGGGACTCGCACGTCGCTCGGCGCGACGGTGAAGGCTCCCGCGTGACGACTGAGAATTTTGCCGAACGTGCTCGGGGCATCGAAGCGCGGCACGCACATCCAGTCAATGGAGCCACCGGGTGAGACCAACGCCAGAACTTCTCCGTCGGATAAGAAGCCGTAGTCTCCGATCGGCACCTGTGAGTGAGTTGCGTGAGGACCCGAGCGCGCTTCGAGGTTCATGAGTGCACTCTTCCGCGCATCAGGCTTCGCCGCAATAGGTCGCACGCCTCGCGCGGATGGCGCCGCCTCAGATCCTGCCCGGCGGCACTAGCATGGCCGAGGCGAAATTCTCCCTGAACACTGGTGAAAGGACTCACGTATGCGGATTGGCATTTTGACCGGAGGGGGCGACGTTCCCGGACTGAACCCGTGCATCAAAGCGGTCGTGAACAGGGTCCACGAGGCAGGTCACGAGGTCATCGGCATTCGGCGCGGCTGGGGAGGATTGGCAACGACCAATCCGGATGATCCCGAGACGGTCAAGGACAACTTCCTCCCACTGGACCCGGTAGCGGTCCGAACCGTGGACCGCAGCGGTGGCACGTTCTTGCACTCCTCGCGCACCAACCCCGGACGGATGCCCACCAAGGATGTCCCGGACTTCCTCCTGGACCGGGCCGAGGGTGAGGGTCCGCACGACTTCACCGATCACGCGCTGAAGGTGCTGGACCACGTGGGCATCGACGTGTTGATCCCTATCGGGGGTGACGACACGCTGTCCTACGGCCTGCGGATGCACCAAGAGGGCGTGCCCACCATCGCGATTCCCAAGACGATGGACAACGACGTGCATGGCACCGACTACTGCATCGGCTTCTCCACCGCCATCACCCGCGGCGTGCAGTTCATCCACAACCTACGCACGTCGACGGGCTCGCACGAACGAATCGCCGTCGTCGAGTTGTTCGGCCGCTACTCCGGTGAGACTTCGTTGATCACGGCATACCTCGCTGGTGTTGATCGCGCGCTGATCTCTGAGGTGCCGTTCGACATCGACCGGTTGTGTGAGTTGCTCGTGGCCGACAAGGGCCGCAATCCGAGCCGGTATGCGATGGCAACGATCTCCGAAGGCGCGACCATCGATGGTGGCGAGATGATGCTGTCCGGTGAGGCGGATGCCTACGGCCACCGCAAGTTGGGCGGCATCGGCCAGCTGACCGGAGAGCTGATCAAGGAGCGCACCGGCCAGGACATTGTGCTGCAACAGGTCGGCTATTTGATGCGCTCGGGCAGCCCGGACTCTCTGGACCTCATGGTGGCCACCAACTACGCGGTGATGGCAGCGGACCTCGCGCTGGATGGCTCCACAGGACGGATGGTCGCACTGCGCAACGGCACTTATTCCTCGGTGCCGATCTCGGTCACCGGTGAAGGCGTCAAGCGCGTCGACATCGATGAGTTGTATGACCAGCAGAACTATCGGCCCAAGGTGCGTCACGTGCGCGGTAAGCCGATGTTCCTCTACTGAGCCAGGCGATGTGTGTGCTGGCGGATTGTTCGTCGTCATAGTCTAGGACGGTGAGCCCATCGCAGCAGGGCGAGACGGCACGGCGCGTGAGTGTGGCGAGCGTGTGTACTGCGAGCGCGGCAATCCTCGCTTTCTGGCTCTCACTCACCCCATCCCTGATTCCACGACCGGCCGAGTTGTCTGGAGTTGTTGCTGCACTGGCAGCGCTGTTGGGCTACGGCGCCGGGTCCGCGCTTGTCGCGGGCTACCGGTTCTTTTTGGAGAAGCCTGCGACGAGCACTGTGCGGGTGCGGAGTCTGGTGCCGGCCTGCGTGGTGGTCATCGCCGTAACCGTGGCGATGTTGTTTCAGTACCTCGACTGGCAAGCAGAACTGCGTGAGCTCATGGGTATGCCCGGGCTGGGTCCGGGACATCTGGCGGTTCTGCTTGCCGTTGCGTTACCTCTGTTCCTGGTGCTGCTGGCGCTGGTCAGGTTGCTTCGTCTGCTCTTTCGGCTGATCAGTCGGCCGATCGCTCGCGTTGTCCCTCGTCGAATCGCCGCCTTGGTGGCCCTGGTCATCCTGGCTGCGGTCAGCATCAGTTTGCTCAATCGCGTGGTACGCGATGAGGTGCTGCAGACACTGGACCTGGCGTTCGCTGAGATCAATAACGAGGATGTCCCCGAGTTCAGTCAGCCGGCGGTGCCCGAACTTTCCGGTGGACCCGAGTCACTCGTGACCTGGGGGGCCTTGGGACGCGAGGGTCGCATCTTCGTGGCCGACGCGGCCACCCCGGCCGACCTCCAAGCTTTCGGTGCCGCAGACCCCGTCCAGCCTGTGCGTGCCTACGTCGGGCTGGGGTCGGCTCAGAGCGTTCAAGCCAATGCCGACCTGGCAGTCCGCGAGTTGGAGCGCCAAGGCGGCTTCGATCGTGCGGTGATCTCGGTGATCACCACAACCGGCACCGGGTGGGTCAACGAGAACGCTTCCTTGGCGCTGGAGTACATCTACGGCGGAGACACCGCGCAGATCAGCATGCAGTACTCCTACCTGCCCAGTCCGCTGTCGTTCCTGATTGACCAGGGGCGGGCACGTGAGGCCGGAAGGGCCCTCTTCGAGGCGGTGTACGCCCGGTGGGAGCAGCTACCTGAGGAGGATCGACCACGTTTGGTGGTGGCAGGAGAGAGTTTGGGCTCTTTTGGCGCCGAGTCAGCCTGTGGTGGGGTGGGTGATATGCGGGCGAGGGTCGATGGAGCGCTGTTCGTCGGGCCACCGTTCATGAACGACCTCTGGCGGGAGTTCACTGACGATCGTGATGCGGGCAGCCCGGAGCGACTGCCTGTCTTCGAGGAAGGTCGCACGGTGCGCTTTGTGGCCAGCCCAGCGGATCTGCAGCGACCTGCGCAGCCGTGGCCAGAGCCCCGCATCGTCTATATGCAGCACGCCTCGGACCCCATCACCTGGTGGTCGCCACGCTTGTTTGTGCAACGACCCGATTGGTTGACCGAGCGCCGCGGTGATGACGTGCTGCCGAGCGTCCGGTGGATCCCCGGCGTCACATTCCTACAACTCACAGCTGACATGGCACTGTCGACCGCAGTCCCGCCGGGGCACGGACACCTCTACGGCTCGGACCCTGCGAATGCGTGGGCCGCGATCTTGGAACCGCAGGGTTGGACAGCGCAGGATACGCAGCGGTTGCGCCCGATCCTGGAACCTGAGCATCCCTAGCGGTCCAGCTAGACCACGGACCTGCTGGTGCCGATCGGCCGTAGGGTGCACGTGCACGCTCTAGCCGGTAGGACCGGGTGTGCCGTCGGCCGTAGGGTGCACGTGCACGCTGTGGCCGGTAGGGCGGGGTGTGTCGTCGGCCCGAGGGTTCACGTGCACGCTCTAGCCGGTAGGGCGGGGTGTGTCGCCAACTTCAGTGGGCTTAGCGGCGCCCGACGAACCAACGGCGGACTTTTTCGATCCGTTGTTGCACCTGATCGCTATCGGCGGTAGCCAACTCAGGACCACCACTGGCGCGGCGCAGCTCCGCGTGCACTACGGCGTGTGACTGCCCAGATTTGCGGGCGTATGCGGACACCAACGTGTTCAGTTCTTTGCGATGGGCACTCAGGGCGCGGCTGGCCGACACTTGTGCCGCAGCTCCTCGTCCACCACCGGTTTTGACCTGTTTGCTCTGCCGCTCGCGCAGCACGTGGGCCACCTGATCCGGCTCCAGCAGCCCAGGCAAACCCAAATAGTCCTGCTCCTCGTCGCTACCCGGCAGCGCCCCGAGCCCGAACTGCTCGGCGTCGAAGAGCACGTGGTCAAACTGGGCGTCTGAGCCCAGCGCTTCAAAGCCGGACACCGCGTCGGGCGTGGATGTGCTCCTGTTTGCGGCGGCGAGCAGGTCCTCCTCTGCAGACCACATATCGTCGATCTCGCCGGTTGCCACTACCCGATCCAAGGCGTGATCGCGCTCGACCTCCATGCTCCCGGCGTGCGCCAAGATGACGGGCACACTCGGCAAAAAGACCGATGCTGTCTCACCGCGGCGTCGAGCGCGGACCAGTCGTCCCACGGCCTGAGCGAAGAACAGCGGCGTCGAAGTGGACGTCGCGTACACCCCGACGCAGAGGCGGGGCACATCGACACCCTCAGAGACCATCCGGACCGCGACCATCCATCGAGAGCTGCTCTGGGCGAAGGCCTCAATCCGCCCCGAGGCTCCGGCGTCATCGGAGAGCACGACGGTGACCGACTCGCCGCAGATCTCCTCCAGACGCCGGGCGTAGGCCCGAGCCGTCTGTTGGTCACTGGCGATCACCAGACCACCGGCGTCAGGAACGTGACGGCGCACCTCGCTGAGCCGGCGGTCCGCAGCCACCAGGACCGCGGGAATCCATTCGCCCGCCGGGTCCAGGGCGGTGCGCCAGGCGTGGGCGGTGACGTCCTTGGTAGCAGCCTCCCCGAGCCGAGCCTCGACCTCCTCACCTGCTTTGGTGCGCCAGCGCATACCCCCGCCGTAGGCCAGGAACAACACTGGACGCACCACGGAGTCGCGCAAGCCCTCGCCGTACCCGTATGTGTAGTCGGCGTGGCTGCGGCGCACCCCGTCGGCACCCATCTCGTAGCGGACGAACGGGATGGCTGCTGTATCGGAGCGGAATGGCGTCCCGGTCAGCGACAAGCGCCGGGTAGCCGGCTCAAACGCCTCACGGATGGCTTCGCCCCAGGACAACGCATCACCGCCGTGGTGCACCTCATCCAGAATCACCAGTGTCCGGGCCGCCTGCGTCCGGGCGCGGTGCAGCGCCGGCTTGCTGGCAACTGCGGCATAGGTCACTGCTACTCCCTGAAAGTGAGCCCCATGCCTGCCTTGGCTGTTGTTGAAGCGCGGGTCGATCTCGATCCCGACGCGGGATGCGGCATCAGCCCACTGGGTGCGCAAGTGTTCCGTGGGAGCAACCACCGTGACCCTCTCGATGACCCCACGGTCGAGCAGTTCGGTCGCTATTCGCAGCGCAAACGTCGTCTTCCCAGCGCCGGGTGTGGCCACCGCCAGGAAGTCTTGCGGGGCTTGATCTAGGTATGCGGTGACCGCTTCGGCTTGCCAGGCACGCAGTTTGTGCGCGGTGCCCCAGGCAGCACGTTCGGGGTAAGCCGGGGGCAGGTGTTCGGCGGCTGAAGTGCTCATCGCCGTAGAGGATAAGCAGAACTACCTATCCGACATGCCCGGACCCGGCAGGTATGCCGCTAGCGGGGCCATCGTGTTACGCGTGTCGGCTCCGGCGCCTAGTCCTTGCCGTCCTGTGGCGCCCGCAGCCCGTCGTAGATTTCCTTGCAGGTGCCACAGACCGGGAATTTCTTGGGGTCACGGCCGGGTGTCCAGACCTTGCCGCAGAGTGCCGTGACCGGCTCGCCGGTCATTGCGCTCTCCATGATCTTCTCTTTGCGGACATAGTGCGCCAGGCGTTCGTGATCTCCCGGCTCGGTGAGTTGCGGATCGACCCTGGTGTCTTCTCGCTCCAACGACGCTGTTCGCGTGTCTGGGCTGCCCGGAGTCGGCGGCGTGTCCAGGGGGTGACTCATGGTCTGGATAGGGGTGCGCATGCTCAGATTCTACGACTGTGTGGCTAGTTGCACTCTGGAGTCGGCGTGTAGGTCGCAAGCCATGAAATAGGGCCCCGCTGCCGCAGCACCACATCACGCCACATCGTGGCTGAGTCGTGGCTGAACGGGTCAGCACTCGACGCATCCACTACCTCCCAAGCCCCGTCGGCGATCTCACTGGCCAACTGGCCGGCCGACCACCCTGCATACCCGACGAAGACACGCATGGCCTGGACCTGCGGGACCACCACCTGAGCGGGCGCGTCAAGGTCGACCAGGCCGAGCCCTTCACCCAGCGCATTGACCCCCACCAGAGCGCTGGCA